>NZ_BAABLK010000085.1:0-23855 GCF_039544305.1 Paeniglutamicibacter antarcticus | reverse complement strand
GTTGCTCACCTTGAAAATCATCGGCAAGGTCCCGTATGTGATTGCCCGGGCGGGTGAACCCCGTGGGGATCCGGAGCGGAACCTTTATTGGCATCCCGAGTTGCGGACCATCGGGTACACCCCACCAATGATCACCGACTAACCCCGGGGGGCACGGCCCGTCATTGGGCCCAACGACATGAATATCGAATTGAGCCGTTTCAGGGTCCGTGAGCGCAGCTGCCCGTCGTCGAGCGATGGCTGGCTTTCCTGAACCAGAACATGGATGCTGTCATCGAAACCCTGAAAGGGAGAAAAGAAGCTGGTGGAAACCATCTTCAGTGAACACCTTGACGGGGCCGACTACGCTGTACTGCTTCAGCATCGCCGGTGAAGGCGGGACCGATGTGAGAGCATCCAGGCATTGGCTCGATGCAAAGCACCTGCAATCCCGGCGGGCGTGCATCGATGATTCATACGAACACGTCGACCTCGCTCCGCGCGTGTCCATGATGCCAGGGCGCATCCGCACCGAACTTCAGATCGCTGAGCAGGAAACGGCCACGTAGCATGCGTCACCCCTGGCCCTTTGAAGGTGCAAGCGGGCGCCGCGTCCGGCTAAGCTTAGGCGCGTGACCCACACCCCCAGCACCCCAGAGCAACAGCCGGTTCTGGTCGTCGATTACGGGGCCCAGTACGCACAGCTGATTGCTCGGCGTGTACGCGAAGCCAACGTTTACTCGGAGATCGTCCCGCACACCTTCACCACCGAACAGATTCTCGCCAAGAACCCGGCGGCAATCATCCTCTCCGGGGGCCCCTCGAGCGTTTACGCCGAAGGTGCCCCGAGTGTCGGTGCCGACCTTTTTGAGGCAGGTGTCCCGGTTCTGGGTATCTGTTACGGCTTCCAGGCCATGGCCAACGCCTTGGGCGGCGTCGTGGCAGAGACCGGATTGCGTGAATACGGTGCAACCGATGCCACCGCCACCGGAACGGCCCGCTCGATCCTTGCCGGTCTTCCCGAGGCGCAGAACGTCTGGATGAGCCACGGCGATTCCGTCGCCACCGCGCCGGAGGGCTTCGAGGTCCTGGCGACCACGGCCGGGGCACCGGTTGCAGCCTTCGCCAACGAGGCCAAGCGTCTCTACGGTGTGCAGTGGCACCCGGAGGTCAAGCACTCGGCCCACGGACAGCAGGTCCTGGAGAACTTTTTGTACAACGGCGCGGGCCTGTCCCCGTCGTGGACCCCGGCGAACATCCTTGACGAGCAGGTCGATAAGATCCGCACCCAGGTCGGCGACGGTCGGGCGATCTGTGGCCTCTCCGGCGGCGTTGACTCCGCCGTGGCCGCTGCCTTGGTGCAGCGTGCCATCGGCGACCAACTCACCTGCGTTTTCGTGAACCACGGACTGCTGCGCGAAGGCGAAGCCGAACAGGTCGAAACCGACTTCGTGGCCGCAACCGGAGCCAAGCTCTACATTGCCGACGAGCGCGAACGGTTCCTCAGCGCACTGGAGGGGGTCACCGACCCCGAGACCAAGCGCAAGATCATCGGGCGTGAATTCATCCGCGCTTTCGAGGCTGCTGAAACCGCGATCCTTGCCGAGGCTGCTGATTCCGGCCAGCCGGTGAAGTTCCTGGTCCAAGGAACCTTGTACCCCGACGTCGTGGAATCCGGCGGCGGCGAAGGTGCCTCGAACATCAAGAGCCACCACAACGTCGGTGGCCTGCCCGAGGATCTGGACTTCGAACTTGTTGAGCCGCTGCGCGCGCTGTTCAAGGACGAGGTGCGTGCCGTGGGCAAGCAGCTTGGCCTGCCGGCCGAGATCGTCATGCGCCAACCGTTCCCCGGCCCCGGGCTGGGCATCCGCATCATCGGTGCGGTCAACGAGGAACGCCTTGAGCTGCTGCGCAAGGCCGACGCCATCGCCCGCGCCGAGCTGACCGCAGCTGGGCTGGACGAGGACGTCTGGCAGATGCCCGTCGTCCTGCTTGCCGACGTGCGCTCGGTGGGCGTCCAGGGGGATCACCGCACCTACGGCCACCCGATCGTGCTTCGCCCGGTCTCCTCGGAGGACGCGATGACGGCCGATTGGTCGCGACTGCCCTATGACCTGCTGGCCCGGATCTCCAACCGGATCACCAACGAGGTGGACGGGGTCAACCGCGTGGTGCTGGACGTGACGTCCAAGCCGCCGGGAACCATCGAATGGGAGTAGTCCCTTCGGCGTAAACGCGCTGCAGGCAATGTTCAGGGGGTGGCCGGCAACGGCGCCCCCTGAATCGTTTCCCAGGTGGCCCCAGCGCACGGGGAACAGCAAGGACCCGGGCGTCTACGTGTTTTGGTTCGGCACCGGCGTCCGGTTTTGCACTAGATTGGTAGAGGCTGAATGTAACCCCGTGGCGAGACGCCATGGAGGTGCTGCCGCATTCGGGCAAAGGTGAAGGGACGGTATGGTGACAGAGCACCAGCAACACGCAGATGAAATGGTCTCCACGTGGGTTGACTCCCTGGGCCCCGGGGTTGGTACTGACACGTTGCTGAGGTTCGCCCCTTCGGTGTCCAACAGCATCGACATCACCCACGCCCATCCCTCGGGATTGGCACAGTTCCTGGCCGGACGACGCACCCGGCTCTCCACGCTGCTGCGCGATTCGGACCAATACGATTCCGCCCGACGCACGGCGGACGCCCTGCGTTCAAAGATCCGCGAACTCTGGGATGAACGCGGAATCGACGTTGGCTACCTTTCGGCCGGCCTGGCCAACTGGCGTGCGGTGCACGAAGGCCGCAGCGAACAATTCAGCGCCCCGATCATGCTCGGTCGCATTGTTCTTTCGATCCGCGATGACCAGGAAGACTTCGAGATCCAGTTAATGGGCAGGGCCGAACTCTCACCCGCACTGCTGCGCTACTTCAGGCGCCAGCACCACACCGACATCGACGTCGAGGCGATCAACGCCGCCGCCTACTCCATCGCACGCTTTGATCCGACCCGCGCCATGGACGCGCTGCGTACACAGGTCACCGACGTCTCGTCCATGGTCGTTGGCCACCGCCTGCTGATCTCGACCTTTGCCGATCTTGCCGACCCTGCCGATCCGAGCACCATCGACCTGCAGCACCCGGTGCTGGCCAAGCTCTTTGAATCCGAAGTCAGTGGCTCCCGGCCCGACCAGGGGACGCCCCGCACGGTATCGCAGAACCCGTCGGCAGCTGGAAATGCACACGGGCAGCATGGCGGTGACCGCAAGCGCCGCAGCAGCGACGACCGTGACCCGGCGGACGAGCTGTTGCTCCTGGACGCCGATGAATCCCAGCAGGGCGCCCTTGACTTGATCGAAGCCGGGAAATCGGTGGCCATCAGCGCACCGGCCGGCAGCGGGCAGACCCAGACCGCATTGAACGCCGCAGCGGTGCTTGCCGCCCAGGGCAAGCGCGTGCTGGTGGTGGCCGAACGCCGTTCCAGCGCCGAGGAGTTCGTGGGCCGCTTCACCGACATGGACCTGGCCGGCACCGCGTTGCTGCTGTCCCCGGAGGACGATCCCGACGATCTGCGCAACCTGCTCACCCGGGCCATCCTGCGCAACGAACGTGCCACCGAACCCGCGCTGGGCAAGCTGCACGAGGGGCTGCGCGGACACCGCCATGCGCTTCTCGAGCACGTCCACTCGTTGCATTCCACCCGTGCGCGCTGGGGCTGCTCCCCGTACCAGGCGATGCAGGAACTTGCGCGGCTTTCCTCCCTGGCACCGGCGCCGGCCACGACCGTGAGGCTCAAGCGCTCGGTGCTCGATTCGATCACCGACCGAAGCTCCATCTCCGCGAAGCTCAAACGTGCCGCAGAGCTCGGGGCGTTCGTGAAGGCATCGGCCGCCAGCCCCTGGTACGGGGCCCGGCTGCTGAACAAGCGCGACACCGATACCGCCCTTGACCTGGTCACCGGGCTGCAGCGCGATTTGCCGATCCTGCATGAGCACATGCTCAAGGTCGCCGCGCACTCCGAGATCCGCCTGGCCGACTCCTACGACAAGTGGGGTGAGCAGCTCGAACTGCTGGTGGCCGTACGCGGCTCGCTGGACAAGTTCGAGTCGGACATCTTCGACAAATCGGTCGAGGATCTGATCTCCGCCACCGCGTCCTCGTCCTGGCGCCGCGAGCGCGGCATCGAGATGAGCTCGATGACCCGTTCACGCCTGCGCAAGGTCGCCAAGGACTATGTGCGCCCCGGGGTGCACGTCTCGGACCTACAGTCCGCGCTCGAATCCGTGCAGGAACAGCATGTGGCGTGGCACCAACATGCCACCTCCCAGCGGCATCCGATGGTTCCCGCCGGTCTGCTCGACGTCAATACCGGTTACCAGGATGCCGGTTCGCGCCTAGACAAGCTCGCAAGCCTGCTTCCGGAAACTTCCGGACCCACGCTGCGCGAGGAGCCCATCCCCACGTTGCTCGATCGCATGGCCAAGCTCCTTGAGAACCAGGCGGAGCTCGAACAGCTGCCCGAACGCACGCTGCTCACCGAACAGCTGGCCGAACACGGGTTGGGCGAGCTGATGGATGACTTCAGGGCGCGCAACGTCGCCCCAGGGGCCGTCGCGGCGGAGCTCGATCTGGCCTGGTGGCAGTCGGCGCTGGAGGCGATGATCTCCGGGGACGACTTCCTGGCCATGAACGACGGCGAGAAGCTGCGCCGGCTCGAAGCGGAGTACCGGCTCGCCGACTCCGCCCACGTTGCATCGGGCGCCTCGCGTTTGCGTTGGGCCCTGGCCAAGAAGTGGAAGGCCGCGCTGGCCGACCACCGTGCGGCATCGCGTGAACTGCGCGCCATGCTCAAGGAGGGCGAGCCGGTTGTTGGGGACCTGATGGCGTTGGGTGATTCGTTGCTGAACTCGCTGTGCCCAATTTGGGTGGGTTCCCCGCTGCTGATCCCGGCCACCGTCCCGGCGCAGATGGGCTTCGATGCAGTGATCCTGCTGGATGCCGACTCGTTGTCGCTGCGCTCCGTGCTCGGCTCGATCTCCCGTTCCAAGCAGGTCATCGCCTTTGGCGACACCATGATGGGAGCTCCGAACCCGTTCGAGGTCTCCGTGGATCCCACGGCCCACGCGCGCATCGAAAATGCCCCGATCTCGGCGATGGAATCACTGCAGCGCGTGCTGCCGGTGCACCGCCTGGCCACCGCATACCGGGGGATCGACGAAGGCTTGACGGAGTCCCTGTCCCACGACTTCTATGCCGGCTCGCTTTCGCGGTTGCCGGCGGCACGTTCGCTCGGTGCCGGATCCCCGGCGCTTAAGGCCGAATACGTTCCCGATGGTACCGGGTCGCTGGCCATTGACGGCGAATCGGTGCAAACCACCGTGGCCGAGGTCCAACGCGTCGTCGACCTGGTCTTCACCCACCTGGCACAGCGCGGGGAACAAACCCTTGCCGTGATCGCGGGCAACCGCAGGCACGCAGCGGCAATCGCCGAGGGCATCCGCGTCCAGTTGCCCAACCACCAGTGGGCCGCAAAGTATTTCCGCACCGCAAAGGAACGGTTCCTGGTCACCAGCGTCGACCGCCTGGCCGGCCTGCAGCGTGATGCGATCATCCTGTCCCTGGGCTACGGTCGCACCACGCACGGCAAGATCGTTCACGACTTCGGCGCGCTGTCCCAGCCCGGCGGCGACGAGTTGTTCGTCAATGCAGTGACCCGCGCGCGCAATTCGATGGTCCTGGTCTCGGCACTGCGGCCGCAGGACATGGACGTGGCACGGCTGCGCTTCGGCGCACACCGCTTCCTGGAGCTCGTGGGCAGGGTCCTGGGCGGGGACTCGGGAATGTCGGCCACCGCAACGCCGCTGAAGGACCCGCTGGTCACCGACCTGATGACCCGGCTGGCCGAACGCGGCGCGATCGTCACCCAGCACTATCGCGGGGTGCTGGACATCGCAGCCCACGCGTTGGACCTCACGGGCAACGGCACCGCTGTGCCCTTGGCCGTGGTCTATGACGGAACCCAGGGCTACAAGGAACTCTCGGTGCGCGAGCGTAGCCGGTTGCGTCCGCAGCTCTTCGAGGCCCTGGGCTGGCGTTACGTGCCGCTGTGGACCATTGACGTGTTTTCGGACCCTGATCGGGTCGCCAACATGCTGGCAGGCTTCCTCGGTCTTGATCCGGGCAACGATCCCTCCGTGGAATCCGAGCCCGTTGAAACCGGAAAAGACCTCAAGGGTTCCAGCAAAAAGCGAAGCGACGAGCAGGATTCCTCCGGCAACGGCAACGGCAACGCCTCCGGCCCGCGCACACCGGATCTGGCAGATGCGTAGCCATGCCGGCTGAGTCCCAAGCATCGCGGCCCAAGAAGTCGCGGCGCTTCACGGCGCCACCGCAAAAGGTCAGCACCTCAAACCTTCTCGGGGTCTTTGAGCTGCCCCATGGCGCCGGGCGGCCCAGCTCCCGTTCATCCCGTGAGCCCGAGGCATCAGCGCACCCCGATGCGCACGCGAAGCCTGCCCTCCCGGGGAAGGCGGAAAACCACGAGTCGGCGGCGTCGGTCCTGGAACAGCGCGCCGCAGAGGATGATCCGCGACGCTGGGGCGACGGGGACGACGATCTTGGCGACTGGATGAAATCACAGCGCCCACCCCACTGGGACTAGTCCCGGACGTCGTGCCGCAACCCGCAAAAGAGCAGATGGCGTGAGCGGATCACGGGTTGACCAGCACTACCGAGACCTTGCCGCGCTGCGCGGCGGTGGAGAGCTGCTCGGCACTGGCCGCCCCGGCACCCACAACGATCAAGCCGCCTTGGCCGCTGGCCGCCGAGGCACCCCACGGAGCTTGGTCAGCGGACTCGACCTGGGCTCCGGTCCACAGAATCGGTACCCCGCGAGCCAGCACCCTCGAATCCAGTTTCGTCTCAAACCCGTTGCCCTCGGTGAGCACCACGTCTACGAGCTGGCCCGCACGCACCAGCGAGGCGGTCTGCTCGTCGTCCAGGCGCAACGGAACGGCGACGGAACCGGGGGCCAGGCCGGCCAGCAGCCCGGGTCCGATGACCATCGTGGGAAACACCGGGGTGCCGGCCTGCACGGGAATGGCCAGCCTTGAGCCCTCGGGCGGAAGCTCCCCGGAATACGTTCCTGCGGGAAGCAACGAACGCGCGACGGAATGGTTGCGCAGGTCCGCCGCGGAAAGCAGCGTTCCCACCGGCAGGTCGCGCCCGGCAACCAGCACATCGACGCGGTCCTCGGTGTCCGGGGCAAGCACCGAGAGGCACAGTGCAAGGGCGAGCATCAGCAGCGCCGCCGCAATGACCCTGCGGTACTTGGCCAGCATCTCCTGGCCCGTGCGCCGGGGCAGCGAAGAGGCGGTTGACGGGTGTGCGGTGGTACCGCGGCGAAAAAGTGGCATGCCTTAAGCAACTCATGGGCCCCACCGGGAAGGGTGGAGCCCATGACGAAACCGTGAAGACAAGGACCGGGAGCCGCGACTGTGCCAGGAACCTGTGCGAGAAAGTGCCGCCGGCCCCTTGGAGATCATCCGATGCCCAGGACCGCGCGCAGTCCGGGAAGCTAGGCGGAGGCGGAGGCGGAAGCCGCTGCCGGGGCTGGGGCCGCTGCAGGAGCCGTGGCCGGTGCCTCGGACTTGGTCCCCTCGGCGGCAGGGGAGCTGGAGCTGGTGGTCGAACGTGAATCGTTGCGGTAGAAGCCCGATCCCTTGAAGACCACGCCGACACTGTTGAATTTCTTGCGCAGCGCGCCCTGGCACTCGGGGCAGATGGTCAGTGTCTCATCGGTGAACGACTGGACAACCTCCATGCCGTGGCCGCAGTCCTTGCAAGCGTAAACATATGTAGGCATATTGATCCTTTCGCACGGGCGTTGCGTGCATGGCCGTCGGGCTGCCGGCTCATCGTGCGATGGCACTGTCCAACACCCGAATGAACGGGGCTAAATGGCGGGGTGTGGGCACCTGTTAGGAGCCCGCTTACCCCAATTCTAGCTTATCCGCCCGGGGCCCGGGGGTGAGGTTACGCACGCCCGATGGAAGCACGACGGCCTCGACGCGCTGGTCAAAGGGTTCAACGGGGATTTCCCCGGCGTCGAGGAATTCGTGTTCGAAGAGAAGGGACACCAGCGTCGGGACCTGCGGGAGCCGGGCCATGGAAGCGATGAACCTGTCGTAGTAGCCGCCGCCCTGGCCCAGCCGGTCACCGTTGGCATCCACGGCCTGCGCCGGCACCAGGACCACATCGACCTCGCCCATCACCTCGGGGCCGAACCGTTCCCCGACCGGCTCATCGATCGGCCCCACTGAGCTTCGCGCCATCTCGATTCCGGGGTGCCAACGCGCCCACAAGAGCCGTCGGGCAGGCTCGCAGATGGGAACGTAGATCGTGTAGCCGATGGTGTGCAGCCGTGCCAACAGCTCCCCGGTGGGCGGTTCGGCGCCGTAGGACAGGAAGCAGGTCAGGCTTCGGCGCGGTGCGTGCTCTTCAAGCCAGTCAAGCAGGTGCCCGGAGAGCATGGCCATTTCCGATGCCCGCTGTGCGGTTCCCATCTCACGGCGCCGGTTGCGCAGCCGGTTGCGCAGTTCGTCCTTGGCGTTGGTCTCTCTCACGCACAACAGTCTAGGCCCCAATGGTGCCGACTCTTGGGGATGATAGAGCCGGCAACGGCGAAATGCCGGCGGCAGGTCCGCCGGCAACGCCGCGGGAAAAGACGTCCCGGCCGGCTGCGGATCGCTAGGATTGAACCCATGCCCGAGTTTAATCGTCATTGGCCGCTCAGCGTGCACGGTCCCAGGTTGGTGCTGCGTCCGATGCGCAGGCGCGACAAGGCCGAATGGATGCATTTGCGCCGTGCCAACGAGCACTGGCTCGCACCGTGGGATGCGACCCTTCCCGAAGCCACCGGGTATCCGGCGGACTTCGCGGCGATGGTTTCCTCGCAGAACCGCTCGGCCCGCCTGGGCCAGTGCCTTCCCTGGGCGATCGCGCTGCCGTCCGTGCACTCCAAGCATGCACCGATCGTCGGGCAACTCAGCGTGTCCTCGATCAGCTGGGGAGCTGCCCGCAGCGGTTCCATCGGCTACTGGGTCGATGAGGCCCATGCCGGAACCGGGATCGTTCCCGAGGCCGTGGCGATGGCGATGGACCACTGCTTCGCGGAGGCGGGACTGCACCGCATCGAAATCAACATCCGCCCGCAAAACGCCGCGAGCCTGCGGGTGGTTGAAAAACTCGGCTTCCGGGACGAGGGCGTGCGCAAGGATTTTTTGCACATCAACGGGCAGTGGGCCGATCACCGCAGCTTTGCGCTGACCGCCGGCGAGGTCCCCGAGGGAATGCTCAACCGGTGGCTGGGTGCCAGGCAATAAAAGGATATGCGGGTTGGATCACGGTAATATTCGAATTCGACAAGAGTATTGCCGGACACACCGAGCCGAATGCGCGATCGCGCGTCAATGCACGCTTAATGTGGTTGACGTGGACGTTTCACATTTGTACTGGGAACAGGCAAGACGTACGTGCGCGCGGCGGCGTTAAACGAACAAACGAATCGCCACAGCGGAGAGATCCGGCCACCGGAAACGGGGTTGGTGGGTTCCGCAGACGAAGGTAGTCGCCAGCCGACGAAGGAGCAACATGGCACCGGTAGCATCCAACGCTTCAGTCGCATCGCAAGCGGCGAAGCAGGCACCTCTGCGGATCTTTTACGACCGCCTGGCTGTTGCGCTGCTCGGATGCCTTTCCGTGCTCACCCTTCTCATTGGCGCAGTGCTGGCCCTGGCGGGCGTCGTCTCCGGCGCGGTCCCGCTTATCGCCCTGCTGCTGGCCCTGGCAAGTTTTTCCGCGCTACGCGGACTGGCCGTGAGGGATCGGCGCAAGAAGCTGCTGGCCCGCATGCACGCCACCCGCACCCGCGCCATGGAAACTTTGCGCACACCCGTGGCCGAACCGGCCAAGCGCACTGCCGAGGTCTTTGACGCCCAGCCGAACTCAAACAAGCGCGCCCCGGCCCTGACCGTCCATCAACTGCGTGCCGAAGCGCTGCGCATCGCAGAAAAGGGCGCCGCCGTGACGCGCCCCGAAGGCTGGGAGCTCACCGAGGTCCCGCTGCCGCAGTACGTCGTGGCCAACGCAGCCAAGCGCCAGGCACCGGAACCAATGCAAGCCGCAGCCGAGATGAAGGCCTCGACCAGCGCGTCCCTGCGTTCCCAGGAGGCCGCGGCACGCATGGCCTCGGCTACGGGGCCGGCCATCGAGAGCATCGCCGCCACCCCCGCGGCAACCGCCGAGGAGAAGCCTGCGGTGAAGGTCCCGGCCGCGGAGAACGCCAAGCCGGGCGCCGAGGCAGTAGCCGAGCGCATCAACCTTGACGACGTCATGCAGCGTCGTCGCGCCTGACCGGCGCAACACCTAGAGCCATGACAGGCGGAGTGCCCGGCGCCACCGACCCGACCCAAGTCCCCGAGGATGTCCAACGAGCCGATGCCCACCAGCTCCTGGCCGTGGACCAGGCCATTGGAGAACTGGTGCGCCGCCTTGGCGGTGGGCCGCGGCAGCGCACCTGGGACTACCCCGGGAACGGGCTGCGCGTGCAGCATCGCCCCGGCGCCGGGATCAGCGCGATGTACCGGATGCCCGCCGGAGCAGGATTCAACGAGCTCGGGGTGAGCACCGAGGCGATCGACGTGCCGGGAACCGCATACACGGAAGTGGTTCCGGCCCCGGGCGCCGAACCAGTCGTCGTGAGCGGGTGGATCCATCCGCACGACCCGCTGTTGCCGGCACTTGCCGTGGCCGCCGACCGTGCCCACGTGACGGAAACCTGGGGCGAGGGCCAGAGGCTCACCAGGCTAAGCACCATCGTCTACAGACCGCTGCGCCGCGCGGTGCTGCGCGCAGAGTTCACCACGTTGGGGCCGCTGCGCATCAAGCGCACGATCTTCCTGAAGGTGGGACGCCCCAAGGCCATCGCGGCCCTGCGCCGCCGCCACCTGCTGCTGGCCGGCAGCGGGGTCCCGGTCCCGGCGGTGCTCAACACCGGGCTAACCACTGACACCTGGGGGTCCCAAGGCGCGGGCGCGCTCGGTGCGGGGATCCTGGGCCTGGAGGCGGGGCTGGGTGTCCCGCTCTCGGAGGCCATCCGGGCCCACGGCGGAGCCGACCTGGATCCGCAGGAGTTCATCGAACAACTCGATGCATTGCCGGCGGCGGTGATGGGCCTTGAGCCCAAGCGGGCCTGGAGCGACTCCATCAGGCGCTACCAGCAAGCGGCGACTTTGGCCCTGCCGCACCGCGCCGAGGAACTGGCGGGCTTGACCGGGCGGATCCAGGAGCACCTCGACGCCTCGGACCGCGGGGAACGGGTGCCGGCGCACGGGGACTACTACGATGCGAACATCTTGCTGCACGCAGGACGGATCAGCTCGCTGCTGGACCTGGATTCGCTGGGTCCTGGATACCGCGTCGATGACCTGGCCTGCCTGCTAGGGCACCTGGCGATCCTTCCCACGCTGGGTGCGAAGAACGATGCGGCCCTGCAGGCCCTCGAGCGTTTAGCCGGGGTCTTTGAAACCACCGTGGATCCACGGGCCCTGTGGGCGCGATCGGCTGCCGTGGCGTTGACCCTGATTGCCGGTGCGCGCAGCCTCGGTGAAAACCAATGGCTGGCGGTGGCCGAATCCCGGCTCCAGGTTGTGGATAAGCTGCTGCGCCGCGCGGACGTGTTTGCCTAGCGCAGGTTCACCGCGCCGGGAGGGGGAGGGAACTACCGCGTCGCTGGAATACTGGGCAGCTGTTCGGGAAGCGGCCCGCCCAGGCCCTTGTGGTGGGCGAAGACCAGCGTTGTCTCGGTGTGGCCCACGGACTCATCGGTCGCCAGGTAGTCAAGCACCCAGTCGCGCAGCGCCTCGGTGGAACTCACCGCGATGTGCAGCAGGTAGTCGGTGGCCCCCGAGACATGGAACATCGAGAGCACCTCGGGAAGCTGCGGCATGGTCTGGGTGAACCTGTCGATTTGAACGCGGTCGTGGGCACGCAGCCGCACGGAGATCAGTGCCTGCACGCTTCGACCCACACCTTGCAAGCTGACTTCGGCGTGGTAACCGGTCAGGACCCCGCGATCGATAAGGGCACGGGTGCGCAGCAGCGCCGTCGAGGGAGCTATCCCCGTGC
Source organism: Paeniglutamicibacter antarcticus (assembly GCF_039544305.1). Classification (NCBI taxonomy): domain Bacteria; kingdom Bacillati; phylum Actinomycetota; class Actinomycetes; order Micrococcales; family Micrococcaceae; genus Paeniglutamicibacter; species Paeniglutamicibacter antarcticus. The sequence goes on along the minus strand of NZ_BAABLK010000085.1, from coordinate 11,704 downwards.
GTTGGGCCAGCAGGGCATTGGAAATGCGCGCGTCGTCGACCAATTCCTGAATGATCCGACGGTCAACGGCGTCTAGCTCAACCGGTTGTTGCGGAGAAGTTGAAGGTGCCATGGAAGATATTCCATCACAGTTGGGCCGGCTTCGGGAGATTCGGAGCCCGCCAAAGCGTCGCGGAGCGCCTAAAATGAAACAATGACTACCCTAGGACCCCCGGCTCACCGTGGCTTCGACACCCGGTTGGCCGCCTATTGCGTGGTCGTCCAGGAAGATTTGATCCTGCTGGCGCTATGGGACATGCGTGCCCGAGACCCAGGATTCGTGCCTCGCTGGACCCTGCCCGGCGGCGGTGTCGAGCTCGGTGAGCAGACCGACGCCGCTGCCGTGCGCGAGGTCGAAGAGGAGACCGGCTACCAGGTGCGCATCGACAGGTTGCTCACCGTTGACACGGGGCTGATCCCGGCGCACAAGCGCTATGGGGCTACCGAACACCCCCTGCAAACCGCCGCCGTGCTCTATGCCGCCACCGTCAGCGGAGGGGAATTGCGCTTCGAGGCCGATGGCACCACCAGCGAAGCGGCATGGTTCCCGCTGGACGCGATCGGATCGCTGAACCGTGTGGACCGCGTCGATACGGCCATCAAGCTGTATCGAGAGACCGTGAACCATGAAAGCTGCAGATGAATACCTTGAGACGGCCCCTGCGTCTGCTGGGTGTCGGCACCATGCTGCTTGCCCTTTTCGCTTGCACCTCGGGCACCGAGGCCGGCCCCTCCCAGGTGAGCACCGACCGCGAGCTGGTGCTGGTGCAAGGCCCCGATGCCACGTCCCAGGCCCTTGGCCACGCCTATCGCAGCATCCTGGAAGACGCCGGAATCGATGCACGCCTTGCTGAGCCGGCTCAAGACCCCCTCGCGGCTGTCCTGGCGGGGGAAGCAGACGTGACGGTTGCCGGCTCCAGCCGTCTGCTCAGTACCTTGTCCAAGCTTTCCGAAGCGCAGGAGGGCAAGACCGAAACCGGGCCCACCGATCCGGCGGCAACGACCGGGGACGGTGCCACCCCGGTAGCCACCCGGGATCTCGACACGGCCGAGACCACGCGCAAACTGCACGAGCTGCGGCTCACAGACTTCGCCGTGCTTGATACCGCCGAGGCCGAGCGGACCGGCACCCTGGTGGTCACCGCGGCAACCAGCGCCGGAAACGCGTTGGTATCCATCAGCGACCTTGGGCCGCTGTGCCCGAAACTGGACTTCGGCATCTCGCGCACGATGTTGGCGCAGCTCACCAAGGAATTGGACGAAGGGCTCTCCTGCCGACCCCGCGCGGTCACCGAGCTCAGCGACCAGAAGACCGCCGGAGTGCTGCCGGTGATCAGCGACGAGGTCCAGGTCCAGGCCTCCACCTTGTCCAACGCCGGGATCCCGGACAACGCGCTGGTGGTGCTCCAAGGTGCCTCAACGCTCTTCGCCCCCGAAGCCATCACCGCGTTGACCACCACTGAGGGGGTGGGCCAGGACGCGGTCAAGGCCATCAACAAACTCAGCGGCGCATTGAAGCAGGAAGACATCGTGCAGCTGAACAGGATGGTGAACGGGCGCGACGCGATGACCCCGGCCCGTGCGGCCACCGACTGGCTGATCGACAAGGCACTGGTCAAAGCCCCATGACGCGGATATTTCCTGCCGGCTTCACGCTGAGCGCCGGCTTGCCCACAGTTCAAGCGCGCCCGCGGCAAAAAATGAGAAAGTAGTTCCATGGCCGAATTCAAGCAGTCCACGAAACTCCACAACGTCCTCTACGACATTCGCGGGCCGCTGCTGGAACACGCTCAGCGGATGGAGGCCGAGGGCCAGCGCATCCTCAAGCTCAACATCGGCAACCCGGCGCCCTTCGGCTTCGAGGCCCCGGACGCGATCCTGGTGGACATGATGCGCCACCTGCACCACGCCCAGGGATACTCGGACTCCCGCGGAATCTTCTCCGCCCGCACCGCGGTCTCGCAGTACTACCAGACCCGCGGCATCCGCACCATCGGCGTCGACGACGTCTATTTGGGCAACGGGGTCTCCGAGCTGATCACGCTGAGCCTGAACGCACTGCTGAACAACGGGGACGAGGTGCTGATCCCGGCACCGGACTACCCGCTGTGGACGGCCTCGGTTTCGCTGGCCGGAGGTACCCCGGTGCACTACCTCAACGTCGAGGAGGAAGGATGGCTGCCCGACCTGGAGGACATGGAAAACAAGATCACCGCGCGCACCAAGGGGATCGTGGTCATCAACCCGAACAACCCCACCGGCGCGGTGTATCCCAAGGAAACGCTCGAAGGCATCCTGGAGCTGGCCCGCAAGCACGGGCTCATCGTGTTCTCCGACGAGATCTACGAAAAGATCCTCTACGACGAGGCAACCCACATCAACACCGCCGCCCTGTGCGACGACGTGCTGGTGATGACCTACTCCGGGCTCTCCAAGGCCTACCGGGTCTGCGGATTCCGCGCCGGGTGGATGGCGATCTCCGGTCCCAAGCACCTGGCGGGGGACTACATCGAGGGCATCAACCTGCTGACCAACATGCGCCTGTGCGCCAACGTCCCGGCGCAGCACGCCATCCAGACGGCATTGGGCGGCTACCAGTCGATCAACGACCTGATCCTGCCCGGGGGACGGCTCAAGGAACAGCGCGACACCGCCCACGAGTTGCTCAATGAGATCCCGGGGGTCTCGGTGCAGCAGGCCAAGGGTGCGCTGTACCTGTTCCCGAAGCTGGATCGCGAAATGTACCCGATCCGCAGCGACGCGGACTTCGCCCTGGAGTTGCTCAAGCGCCAGAAACTGCTCGTATCCCACGGCACGGCGTTCAACTGGGTGGCCCCGGACCACTTCCGGCTGGTCACCCTTCCGGCGGTGCGCGACCTGCAGGACGCCGTGGGAAGGATCGCCGAGTTCCTCGAGGACATGCGCGAGGGAAAGATCAGCGTCTAGCCCCCCCTGCCGTGGGGCAGGGACGCACCAGGGGCAATGGCGCCGGCGGAACTCGGTGGCGCACCGGGTCCTTGCCCCGAATAGCAGGGCACTTGTCGTACGCTGAAAAACACCTCGCCCCGACCCGAAAGCGGTACGCATGAGCAAGCAGCCCAAAGCCCAAGACCGAAAAGACGCCTTCAACAAGCCCGCGCGCGAGGTGCTCCTTGCCTCCACCGAGGTCGACCTGGCAGGCATCGAGTCGAATTCTTCCCCCGGATACGACGGCGACAAGGCAAGCGGGGCGGCGGACCTGGCGGCCATCGGCGAAGAACTCAGCGAACTGCAGGAACGGTTTTTCGCCGCTTCGCGCGCAGGGGCACCGCACACGATCTTGCTGATCCTCCAGGGCATGGACACCGCCGGGAAGGGCGGCATAGTGCGCCACGTGATCGGGGCGGTGGACCCGCAAGGTGTCAGCCACCACGCGTTCAAGGCCCCCACGGCGCAGGAGCTGAAACACGACTTCCTGTGGCGCATCGAGCACGAACTTCCCGAGCAAGGACTCATCGGGGTCTTTGACCGTTCCCACTACGAGGACGTGTTGATCCACAAGGTCCGCGGACTCTCCCCGGCCAAGGAGATCGAGCGCCGCTACGGTGCCATCAACGACTTCGAGTCGAAGCTGGCGCGGGAGCACACCACAATCATCAAGGTCATGCTGCACATCTCGAACGAGGAGCAGCGCGGAAGGCTGGCCGAGCGCCTTGACCGGCCGGACAAGTACTGGAAGTTCAACACCGGCGATATCGACGAGCGCGAGGTCTGGGACGACTACATGGAGGCCTACCAAACAGCGATCCGGCGCACGCATACCCGCGACGCTCCGTGGTTCGTCGTGCCGGCGGACAAGAAATGGTACGCCCGGCTGGCGGTTGCCTCTCTGCTGCTCGAAGCGCTAAAGGCCATTGATCCGCAGTGGCCGCCCGCAGACTTCGACGTTGAGGATCAAAAGCGCAGGCTGGCCCGGTCCTAGGTGTCCCGGGCAGGCTAGGAGGCGGGTTCGGCGGCATCGCCGTTTTGGGCGCGGGCGACGTCAAGGCGCTGCGTGGCGCCTTGCAGCCAGGCCTCGCACCTGGCTGCCAGGGCCTCGCCGCGTTCCCACAGGCCCAGCGACTGTTCAAGGGTCGCCGCGCCGGCCTCGAGCTGGGCCACGACGGCCACGAGCTCCTCGCGCGCCTGTTCGTAGCTCAACTGCGCGATGTCCGTGTTTGCTGCTTCGGGGTTCATGCGTCTCTTCCTTCGTCGGGGGTGTGGGCGGTGTTTACGGTTGCTTGAAGGCTGCCACGCGCCAGCCGTACCTGGATCGCGCTGCCCGCAGGTGCCTTCGCGGCTTCGCGCAGGATGTCCCCGGTCTGCAGCTGCACCGCGGCGTAGCCACGGTCAAGTGTCTGCTGCGGGGAAAGCGAGCGTACCTGGGCACGCAGGTGCGCGATGGAATCGTGGCCCCGGGAGAGCGCCGCACGCATCGCCAGGGTGCTGCGCTTCGAAAGCCGCACGATGTCTTCGCGGCGCAGCGACACCATCGACTCCGGGTTGGCCAGCACCGGGCGGGCGCGCAGCAAGGCGATTCGCTGGGTCTCGCGTTCGACGTTCTGCCGCACGGCACGGTCCAGGCGGCTCCTGGCCGCCTCCAGGTTGGCGAGCTCCTCGGTCAAGTCCGGTACCACGCGCTTGGCAGCATCGGTGGGGGTGGAGGCGCGGACATCGGCGACGTCGTCAAGAATCGGGCGGTCCGCCTCGTGCCCGATCGCCGAGATCACCGGGGTGCGGCACTCCGCCACCGCCCGCACGAGCTCCTCGGAACTAAAGGGCAGCAGGTCCTCCAAGGCACCGCCGCCGCGGGCAATGATGATCACCTCGATTTCCTCGTTGGCGTCAAGCTCGCGCAGCGCGGCGGTGACCTCCGCGACGGCATTGACTCCCTGGACCGCGGTGTTGCGGACCTCGAAGCGCACCGACGGCCAGCGCAACGTGGCGTTGCGGATCACGTCCTTCTCCGCGTCCGAGTCGCGTCCGGTGATCAAACCGATGCGCGAGGGCAGCAGCGGCAGGGCGAGCTTGCGCGAGGGGTCAAAGAGCCCCTCCTCAAAGAGCGCTCGGCGCAGCCGCTCAAGCCTGGCCAGCAGGTCACCGAGGCCCACCGGGCGCAGGTCGCGGGCGTTGAGCGAGAGTCGGCCGGTCTTGGCATAGAAACTGGGGCGCACGCGGGCCACCACCCGGGAGCCTACCTCCGGAGCCGTGTCCAGGGTGCGCATCACCGAGGCCCAGACGGTCACCGAAAACGAAAAGTCGACATCCACATCACGCAGCACCAGGTACGCGTGGCCGTTGCGCAGGTTCGCTTCCAGCAACTGGCCCTCCACCCAGGATTCGGGGGAATTCTCGATGTGGGCCTTGAGCTTCTCGCTCAGCACCCGAAGCGGCCAGGGGTTTTCCGGGCTGGTCGCCGCAGCGGTGCGCGGCAGCGAACCTTGTGCCTCTTGTGCTTGCTCCACGTGGGCTGTCCCTTCCTTGGTGCGGGGTCCTTGGAAAAATACACCAATAACCATTGATACCAGTAACGTGGGACAAAACGCCGCTGGCGGGCCGCCGAGGCCCTTCGCCAAGGCCCGGAACTGGAGGATGAACGTGGCTATCGCGGCATCGACCCGTAACATCATCGCCGTTGGACTGCTGTTGGTCGCCGTGCTGGCATCAGGGGCTGCGATGCTTGGTTCCACGGCGGCCCGCTTGCTGGACACACCCGAACCGTTGCAGCGCATCCTGGGCCCGCTGGCGACTGATCCGGAACTTCGCCAGGTGCTGCCCGATGAGCTGGCAGCGGCACTGGGGGAGCGGATCACCCAAGACACGGCCGTGCCGCAGATCCTCAAAGTGCCGCTGCAGCATGCCGTTGCGGCCGCCAGCGGCGCCATGCTCGATGAGCCGGGCTTCCAAGCAGCGTGGGAAGCCACCATCGAATCGGCACGCACCGATTTCACCACCCGGATGGCGGAAGCGGCAAAGGGTACGGCGCAGAGCGGCCAAGTGACCTTGCGCCTTGACCTTGCACCGCTGCTGGACTCCGGATATGACACCCTGCATTCCTCACTGGCCGGCTCACCACTCGGGACCCTGCTGCCCGGAACCATCGCCATCCCCTCGGTGATGGTGGATACACGATGGCCTGCGGCAGATGATCTAAGCACCCACTCCCTGAACGCGTGGCTGTCGGTGGCCCGTGGCTGGGGATGGCTGGCAGCGGGGGCGCTGGTCTTGGCGGCGGCCGGGCTCCTGGTTGCCACCCGTTCCGGCAGGGGATGGGCGGGGTTCGCCGCAGGGGTGGGGTCCTTGCTGCTGGGTGTGGCCGCCCGGATTTTCTTCGGGTCCCTGGACAGCGGAGCGCTCCACGCGGCGGATCCAAACGTGCAGGCACTGGTCACCGACCGGTTGCTCGATGGATTGCAGCGCGAAATGGGTGCCAACACCACGGTTCTTGTCACCGGGGGGATCTTGGCGATTCTCGCGGGCGCCGGGTGGAGCTGGTGGGTTGCGCGCCAGCGCCGCGACCGAGCCGTCGGATAGGCCGATGGCGGAAGGACACCCCTCGATTTTGTGCACCACAGTAGACTTGGAACATGGCTACCAGTTCCACCGTCCAGGTGTCCCTTCCGATGCCCACGATCCCGCGTGTCCGTCGCTCACCGGCTGAAATCGCCGCAGCGGCACCGGTAACAGGGGAACGCAACGTTCTCTTGGCCGCCCCGCGCGGCTACTGCGCCGGAGTCGACCGCGCCGTCATCGCAGTGGAAAAAGCACTGGAGCACTACGGTGCTCCGGTTTACGTGCGCAAGCAGATCGTGCACAACCTGCATGTGGTCTCCACCCTTGAGTCGCGCGGCGCCATCTTCGTGGAGGAAAACGAGGACGTGCCCGAAGGCGCACTTGTCGTCTTCTCCGCCCACGGGGTTTCGCCGGCCGTCGTGAAGTCCGCCGAGGACCGCGGACTGCGCACCATTGACGCGACATGCCCGCTGGTGACCAAGGTACACCGCGAGGCGGTCCGGTTCGCCAGGGAGGACTACGAGATCCTGCTGATCGGGCACGAAGGCCACGAAGAGGTCGAAGGCACTTTCGGCGAGGCACCGGATCACATCCAGATAGTGAACAATCCCGACGAGGCAGACACGATCCAGGTCGAGAACCCGGACAAGCTCATCTGGCTCTCGCAGACCACGCTGAGCGTGGACGAGACCATGGAGACCGTGCGCCGCTTGCGCACCCGCTTCCCCAAGTTGCAGGATCCGCCCAGCGATGACATTTGCTATGCGACGACCAACCGCCAAGATGCCATCAAGGAGATTTCCCCCAAGAGCGACCTCGTGATCGTTGTGGGTTCGGCGAACTCCTCGAACTCCGTGCGACTGGTTGAGGTTGCCCTGGAATACGGGGCGAAGGCGTCCTACCGGGTCGACTATGCCTCGGAGGTCGATGAGACCTGGTTTGAGGGAGTCACGACGGTCGGTGTGACCTCAGGCGCGTCGGTGCCCGAGGTATTGGTGCGGGATTTGCTGGCGCTGCTGGCCGACTACGGTTTCGGCAGCGTCGAGGAAGTCACCACGGCCCAGGAAGACATCCTCTTCTCGCTTCCCAAGGAGATCCGCGCCAAGCTCAAGGAAGCAGGCGATGATTCGCGCGGTCCGGGCGGACGCATCGTGAAGTCCGACATCAGCAGCTAGCACGTGCCGGCTGTGCGGGCAGCACGTCGGATAGCCTTGGAGGTTCCGCCCGATGGCGTGGAGCACCACCGTTGAGTGGTGCTCCACGCCATCGTCGGTTAAGCCCGCGTCCAAGTGGTCGATTTCAGGCAGCCGGACCGCGACGGATCCCCTCTGGTCCCTGGTCATCAGGATCTGCGAAGGCCTCGTGACCCGCCTCCGCCGTGGGGTCCTGACCACCGGTGGAAGTCGGTACCCCAAGGAATTCCCCTGCGCTGAGCGCACGGGTACTTTGCTCGATCACCGGCAAATCATGCAGCGCCGCGGCCGGATCGTGTTCGGCCCCAAGCCCGGGATCCATGTCACGAATGCGCCGGGCGCTGGGCAGCACCCGGGACTCCAGCGCGCCGACGAAGGCGTTGTACCTTTCCACGCTGCCGCGCAATGAGGCCCCAAGCTTGGCCACGTGTCCACCCATGGTCCCCAGTCGCTCGTAGAGTTCACGGGAGCGCACGAAGAGCTCCCGCGCATTCTCCGTCAACAGCTCCTGCCGCCAGGCGAACGCCAGGCCCTTGAGCATCGCCAGCAGCGTTGCGGGGGATGCCAGCGCCACGTTCTTGGAGAATGCATGATCCAGCAGCGCAGGATCCGCAGCCAAGGCATCGGCCAGGAACGACTCGGCCGGCAGGAAACACACGACAAGTTCGGGACTGCCCTGAACCGCGCTCCAGTAGGACTTCGATGCCAACGCATCAACGTGCTGGCGCAGCGCCTTGGCGTGATCCTTCATTAGTTCCTTGGCCCGGGTGCGCGAAGCCTCATCCGGCGCGCCAGCGAGTTGCTGCGCCTTCAGATACGCGGCAAGCGGAACCTTGGCATCCAACACGATCATCTTCTCGCCAGGCAACCTCACCACCATGTCCGGGCGAAGGCCCTCGGTGGTGCGAAGCTGTTCGCTGAAATCAACGTGCGAGAGCATTCCCGCTGCTTCCACGACACGGCGCAGCTGCGTTTCGCCCCAGGTGCCGCGGGCTGCGTTGTTTCCCAATGCCGCGGCCAATGTATTGGTGGTGCGCAAAAGCTCGGAGTCGTTCTGCGCAGCTTGCACGAGCTGTTCGCTGAGCTGCCCAAACTGCTCGACGCGGTCGCGTTCGAGTACTGAGACCTGCGCGCTGACTTGCCGCAGTTGCTCGGCAACCGGCGCCAGGGCGTGCAACACGCTCTGGTCTTGGTGCTCACGGACCCGTTCCTCGTTGATGCGTTCACGCAGCTCGGCAACTTGAGCCTGAGCAACGGCCAACATGCTTGAGGTTTGGGCCAATTCCCCGCGTACGGACCGTGCCTCTGCACGGGAGGCGGAGTGCGGGGCACGGTTGATATACCACCACGTTCCAACGCCCAACACGAATCCAACCACCAGCGCGAAAAGGGCCGCCACCCAGAGCAAAGCATCCATGGGTAAAGCATCCCAGCAAGCACCGACAGTTTTTCCCCGGTAGAGTCTATTGACGTGGCTCTTACAATCGGAATCGTCGGACTGCCCAATGTCGGCAAGTCAACAATGTTCAATGCTCTTACCCGCGCGCAGGTACTCGCGGCCAACTATCCGTTCGCAACGATCGAACCCAATGTGGGCGTGGTGCCGTTGCCGGATTCACGCCTGAAAGTGCTCGCTTCGATCTTCGGCTCCGAGCGCATCCTGCCGGCAACCGTGTCCTTCGTGGACATCGCCGGAATCGTCAAGGGTGCCTCCGAAGGGGAAGGCCTGGGGAACAAGTTCCTGGCCAACATCCGCGAGGCCGAGGCGATCTGCCAGGTGACCCGTGTTTTCTCGGATCCGGACGTGATCCACGTCGACGGCAAGGTCGATCCGGCCTCGGACATCGAGACCATCGCCACCGAGCTGATCCTCGCGGACATGCAGACCATCGAAAACCAGCTTCCGCGCCTGGAAAAGGAATCGCGGGCCAAGAAGATCGAAGCGTCCTTCCTCGACGTGGTGAAGGCCGCGCAGAAGGTGCTTGAATCCGGTGAGACGCTCTACTCGGCCGGCAAGGCCGCGGGGATCGACATCGAAGAGCTGGCGCCGCTGCAGCTGATGACCACCAAGCCATTCATCTACGTGTTCAACACCGATGAAGAAGGTCTGGAAAACACGGCGATGCAAGAAGAGCTTTCAGCCCTTGTGGCACCGGCCGAGGCTATCTTCCTTGACGCGCAGTTCGAGTCCGAATTGGCCGAGCTCACCGAGGAAGAGGCCGCGGAGATGCTCGAGGACGCCGGGTACACGGAGTCTGGCCTGGACAAGTTGGCACGCGTCGGGTTCGACACCCTGGGTCTGCAGACCTACCTGACCGCCGGTCCGAAGGAAACACGGGCATGGACGATCCCCAAGGGAGCCACCGCGCCCCAAGCCGCCGGTGTCATCCACACCGACTTCCAGCGCGGCTTCATCAAGGCCGAGGTCATCGGTTTCGATGACTTGGTGGAGGCCGGGTCGACTGCTGCCGCCAAGGCTGCCGGCAAGGCGCGGATCGAGGGCAAGGAATACGTCATGAGGGACGGCGACGTGGTGGAATTTAGATTTAATGTCTAAAACCGCTTCGGTCTAAGCCGTAAGAAATGCCCGGAATGCTTTGGTATTCCGGGCATTTCTGTACCTGATGTCAAGACGTCCATGGCGAATGTACAAGCAGCGCTGGGGATAAGGGATCGTCCTGGAATCTGGACTGATGGCCACCGGAGGTCTTTGCCGTTCGGGAGCGACCGCGCGGATTGCGCAATAGCTTCTCGTTCTGTGAAGCCCGAGGCATTCAGATGTCTGGCAGTAGGAAACGGCGTCGTTGGAAACCGCACGCCGCGAGGGGTTGGTTTGTGCGACTAGATGGTCGAATTGAGATTCAATGTGTTACGGGGTTCCCGTTCAACGTCTTGGTGACCCGTGCTGAATAGCCGCGCTTGTTATGAAACGATGTATGTGAACACACACGCTTCTACCGGAAAATTCAGTCCCAGCTGGACGCGCGAAGGGAGCGCTGATTTGTGAGTTGGAAGGGTCCGATTGCCCTTTTTGCGGCATGTTTTATCCACGACATTAAGGAAGCATTCGCGTTCCCTGCAACCAGCGATCGACTCGTCGACCGCACGGGTATAAAACAGCTCAGGATCACGCCTCACCAGTCATGGATGGCTGTTGCTCTGATGGGGACCCTAGTAGCGGCGGCTTGTGGCCGTGGTGTGCGTACGAGCGGCAAGTCGAAAATGTATCGGGCAGTTGCCGCCGGACTGGAAGCCCACGTCGCGTCTCACTTGATCGCTTCGATTGCACAGCGTGGATACACCGCGGGTGTTGCTTCGGCACTGCCGGTGATGTTGCCCGGGGGCGCTCGTCGCGCGTCGCGAACTTAACCTGGATGGCGTCAGCTTGCAGTTCCGTGACACGGTCAACGGAGTTGCTCTGCTCCTCCCTGCCGCGCTGGTGTGCCATGTGGTCGCACGCTTGATCCGTAGAGCTCCTACTGCTAGGAACTGACCGTAACGGCTAGGTGACCGTCCAACGTGAGCCTGGCATGTGCGGCGACGTGGTTGAATTCCGATTCAATGTGTAATTAAATTCTGATCTAACGTCTCGGCCCACGAAACCATCTGTGCAACTTTGATCGGTCGTTCGGTGCTCGTAACCATAGTCGTCCGGTGTCCCTATTGTTAGTCTCAGAACATGATCCAGAACGTTCATCAGCGATACGTCCGTGCGGGCGCTGAATCGGTCGGAGACTTACTGGACTCCTTGTCGACTAAGCATGACCGGTTGTGGCCCCGTGGACAATGGCCGTCGATGAGACTGGACAGACCGCTTGTCAATGGCAGTTTGAAATTGCCCATCGGCGGCCAACGAAAATGACCAGTGGCGGCAGCCCCTTGACCACCAGCGGCAATACGAATTGACCACTGGCGGCAACGGAATTGACCAGCCGAACGGG
>NZ_BAABLK010000084.1:0-22969 GCF_039544305.1 Paeniglutamicibacter antarcticus | reverse complement strand
GCCAGGAAACGGGCCGGAAGACGTTGCCGTCCGTGGTCAAAACCGTTGCCGCTGGTGGTCAGTCCAATTGCCGCTGGTGGTCAGCGGGGATCGCCGCCTATGGTCACTTTAGAACTTCCGCTGACAGATCATGAACTTCAATGACGACGCGCGTCTGTACTCCGGGCGCAACAAGGATTCGCGTGGCCGAGGCCACCGAATAAAGATTGCTGCCGGCGGGGCAATCATCGTGGTGTTGATCGCCGCGGTGCTGGGCAACAAACCCGGTATCCTCGCCCAGCTGGGCCTGGGCTCGGATGCCGGCACCAAACAAGGCACCACCAACAATGGGTCCGCCGCTTTCAGCGAGTGAAAGACAGGCGCCGATGCCAACGGCCGTGCCGACTGCCGGATACTGGCAACCACCCAGTCACTGCACAGCTTCTGACTCGATTACCTGCCGCAACACGACGTGTAGGTGCCAAACCAGGGCTCGAGGTCTTCGGCGGACAGGTCGATACCGCGTGCGGCCCGGCAACCAGCGCCGTCGGCCCGTTCCACTGCCCGGCGGATCGCACCGCCTAATTCGACACCGGTTTCTTCACCGAATTGCGCGGTCTCTATGGCGCAGACGGCGGTCCCCCGGCCGAGGAGTACGGGGTGGCCCACGAGTACTGGCACCAGGTCCAGAACACCGCCGGCACCAAGTCCGGCTCGGTGCGCGTTGAGCTGCAGGGCGGCTGCCTGGCCGGGATATGGGCCGGGCACGCGGCAAAGGCCAAACACGCCAACGGCACCACCTTCATGGATCCGTTCAGCAAGATCGACGTGCGTTCAGCCCTTTTCGCTGCCTCGGCGGTCGGGACGACAGGATCCAGCAGGCCGCCGCCGGGCAGGTGAACCCCGAGGGTTGGACCCATGGTTCCTCGGCCCAGCGCCAGGCATGGTTCCTGCAGGGCTATTCCACCGGGGACATCAACCGGTGCGGCACGCTCTCGGCAGCCAACCTCGACAAGCCAGGCAGTTAGGGCATTAAAGACGCCGGGTGCGTCTCCCCCGAACAGGGGAAACGCACCCGGCGTGTTGGGCGTGCGCAGGACTAGATGTTGAAGCCCAGGGCCCGCATCTGGTCGCGGCCATCGTCGGTGATCCGCTCAGGACCCCATGGCGGCATCCAGACCCAGTTCAGGCGGTAGGAATCAACGACGGATTCCATTGCCTGTCCGACCTGTTCCTCGATGACCTCGGTCAACGGGCAAGCAGCAGTGGTCAGGGTCATGTCCACGAGTAGCGCGCCGTCTTCGGCATACTTCAGTCCGTAGAGCAGGCCCAAGTCAACGATGTTGACCCCGAGCTCCGGGTCGATGACATCCTTGAGGGCTTCTTCAACGTCCTCAAGAGAGGCTTGCGCCGACCCGTCGGTCGTCTCATTGGATACGCTCATGACTATGCCGAAACATTCTGGAAACGGTCGTAGCCTTCGGCTTCGAGACGGTCGGCAAGCTCTGCGCCACCCTGCTCGGCGATCCGGCCGTCAACAAAGACGTGCACGAAGTCGGGCTTGATGTAACGCAGGATGCGGGTGTAGTGCGTGATGAGCAACGTGCCCATCTCGTTCTTCTCCTGGGCGCGGTTGACACCCTCGGAGACGACCTTCAGTGCATCGACGTCCAGACCGGAATCGGTCTCGTCAAGCACGGCGAACTTCGGCTCGAAGAGCTCGAGCTGCAGGATCTCAACGCGCTTCTTTTCGCCGCCGGAGAAGCCCTCGTTGACGTTGCGCGAGGCGAACTCTGCATCGATCTTCAGTGCTTCCATGGCCGTTTTGACTTCCTTGGTCCAGGTCCGCAACTTCGGGGCTTCCCCGTCAATAGCGGTCTTGGCGGTGCGCAGGAAGTTGGTCATGGACACACCCGGGATCTCGACCGGGTACTGCATGGCCAGGAACAGTCCGGCGCGCGCACGCTCATCGACAGCCATTTCCAGGACGTCTGCGCCGTCCAGGGAAATGGAACCCGAGGTGACGATGTAACGCGGGTGACCGGCAATGGTTGAGGCCAAGGTGGACTTGCCGGAGCCGTTGGGGCCCATGATGGCGTGGGTTTCGCCTGTTTTGATGGTCAGGGAAACACCCTTGAGGATTTCCTTGAGGCCCTGCTCGGTCTCGATGGAGACGTGCAGGTCCTTGATTTCCAGAGTAGACATGCCTTGAGTCCGTTCTCTTTCCGTGAAGTCGATGTAACATCGACGGAGTTTTTGATGTTGGTGGGCGAAGCCCGAGTTAGCTGTCCGTTGCCGCGAGCTCGCGCTCAATGGTCTCGGCCAGGCGTTCCTCGATCTCTGGAACCCGAATCTGCTGCACGATCTCGTTCAGGAAACCACGCACCACCAAGCGGCGTGCGGTCTTCTCGTCGATACCGCGGCTCATCAGGTAGAAGAGGTGGTTGTCGTCGAAACGTCCGGTGGTCGATGCGTGGCCGGCACCGTCAATCAGGCCGGTCTCGATCTCCAGGTTCGGCACCGAGTCGGCGCGGGCGCCTTCGGAAAGAACCAGGTTGCGGTTCGCCTCGTAGGAGTTGGTCCCCTTGGCTTCCTTGCGGATCAACACGTCGCCCACCCAAACGGTGTGTGCGTCCTTGCCCTGCAGGGCGCCCTTGTACAACACGTTGGACTTGCAGTTCTCGGTCGCGTGGTCCACGAACAAGCGGTGCTCCAGGTGCTGTCCGGCATCGGCGAAGTAGAGACCGAAGAGTTCGACCTCACCGTTTTCGCCGCCGAAGTGAGCCGAAGGGGTCATGCGAACCAAGTTGCCACCGTAGGTGACAGCAATGTGCTTGAGCTTGGCTTCCTTGCCGACCTTTGCCAGGTGCGCGGATGCGTGGATCGCGTCATCGTTCCAAGCCTGCAACGAGATGACGGTCAGCTTTGCGCCCTCCTGAACATCGAATTCGATGTTCTGCGCGAGCACTGCCGAACCGACGTGGTCGATGACGACCACGGATTCGGAATTGGTCTCAGCGACGACGACCAAGTGGCTTGCGGCGGCCTCGGTTGAGGTGCCCGTGTACGTGAGGGTGACCTGTTCGCCAGTGGATCCGGCGGGAATGGTCAGCACCTTGGCCTCGGCTGCGTACTTCCATGCATTGGCGGAAATGCGGTCCTCTGGGATGCCTGCCGAACCCACGCGTGGGTCAGACATGGCAACTGTTTCCATGGTAGAAACATTTGCGTCGGCGACGCTCAACTCGGGGGCTACGCCCGTGAGCTCATTTTTGTGAAGACCGCCCATGCGCTTGAGCGGGGTGAAGCGGAAGTCCTCTTCACGACCGGTCAGCACCGGGAAGTCCTCAACGTTGTAGCTGGTCTTGCGACCGGCTCGCGAGGAGTCCGGGATCCCGGCACCGCCGCCATGGCTATGCGCCTTGACGGCGTCGCCACCGATCGGGGATGCCTTCGCATTCATGGGCGAGAGGTTCTCGCCCTCTTCGGTGAACCCGGAAATGCTGGGGGCGCCGATGCGGGCCTTTTCGCCCGTTGCGTGAGTTGCTGTATCAGTCATGATTAACCGACGGATCCTTCCATCTGCAGTTCAATGAGGCGGTTAAGTTCCATGGCGTATTCCATCGGCAACTCACGGGCAATCGGCTCGACGAAGCCGCGCACGATCATGCCCATGGCTTCCTCTTCGGTCATGCCGCGGCTCATCAGGTAGAAAAGCTGCTCTTCCGATACGCGTGAAACCGTCGCCTCGTGGCCCATGGTCACGTCGTCCTCGCGGACGTCGATGTACGGGTAGGTATCGGAACGCGAAATCTGGTCAACCAGCAATGCATCGCACTCGACAGAGTTGCGTGCACCCTTGGCGCCTTCGCGGACCTGGACCAGGCCGCGGTAGGCCGAGCGGCCGCCGTTGCGGGCCACCGACTTCGAGACGATCTTCGAGGAGGTGTTCGGAGCGATGTGCACCATCTTGGATCCGGTGTCCTGGTGCTGGCCCGCACCGGCAAAAGCGATCGACAGGGTCTCGCCCTTTGCGTGCTCGCCAACCAGGTAGACGGCCGGGTACTTCATGGTGACCTTGGAACCGATGTTTCCATCGACCCACTCCATGGTCGCGCCCTCTTCACAGATGGCGCGCTTGGTCACCAGGTTGTACACGTTGTTCGACCAGTTCTGGATCGTGGTGTAGCGCACGCGTGCGCCCTTCTTCACGATGATTTCCACCACTGCAGAGTGCAACGAGTCCGAGGTGTAGATCGGAGCCGTGCAACCCTCGATGTAGTGGACGTAGGAATCCTCGTCCGCAATGATCAAGGTGCGCTCGAACTGACCCATGTTTTCCGTGTTGATGCGGAAGTAGGCCTGCAACGGGATATCCACGTGGACACCCTTGGGGACGTATACGAAGGAACCGCCGGACCAGGTCGCGGTGTTTAGCGAGGCGAACTTGTTGTCGCCCACCGGGATGATCGTGCCGAAGTACTCCTTGAAGATGTCTTCGTGTTCCTTCAACGCGGTATCCGTGTCGAGGAAGATCACACCCTGCTTCTCAAGGTCTTCACGCAACTGGTGGTAGACGACCTCGGACTCGTACTGGGCGGCAACCCCTGAAACCAAGCGCTGCTTTTCAGCCTCGGGGATACCGAGCTTCTCGTAGGTGTTCTTGATGTCGTCCGGCAGGTCCTCCCAGCTAGTGGCCTGCTTCTCGGTGGAGCGCACGAAGTACTTGATGTTGTCGAAGTCGATGCCCGAGAGGTCTGCACCCCAGGTAGGCATGGGCTTGCGATCAAAGTACTTCAGGCCCTTGAGGCGCATATCCAGCATCCACTGGGGCTCGTTCTTGAGCTCCGAGATGTTACGGACAACTTCCTCGCTAATGCCACGGCGTGCGTTGGCACCCGCATCGTTTTTGTCACTCCATCCGTACTCGTAATTACCGATGCCCTGGAGTTCTGGGTTCTTCTCCAGGATCTCGGTAATCACGCCTGCGTCAGTGGACTGATGTGCAATCTGATCCGTCATCGCGGCCTCTCCTGCTTCGTGATCTTGATTCGAGTTCTCTTCTCAGCGCGCTGAGGAGGTTGGTTCCGACCCACGGGTATGTGGGTCGTACACACATGCCCGCCGCTGGCAAGTGTCGAGAGCCTTCGCACATCGACACCCAGCAGACGGGAAAAAGCCTGGGTTTCCATCTCGCAAAAGACGGGGAATTCCCTGGCCAGCTCTTGGATGGGGCAGTGCCCCTGGCACAGCTGGACGCTGCGCATAGTTGCTGTCGGCGAGTTTGCGCCGACCTTGCGGGTGGAAGCAACGAAACCGTCGGCGCTGAGCGCTTCGCTCAGGACCTCCGCACGTTGCTCCAGCCCTTCGACCCCGGCCAGCGCCGGGGCGTAGCGCCGCTCCATTTCGCCGAAGCGGCGGGCGGCAAAGGCCTCGATGGCGGCCGGTCCTGCGGCACGGCCAAGTTCAGCCAGTGCCTCGGTGGCGATATCAAGGTAGTCGTTGCCCATCCTGGTCTGGCCGCGGTGCGAAAGCACGTAGCGGCGTGAGGGCCGCCCAGCGCCGGTGCGCTGGTTGGCCACGAGCTTGACCTCGACGAGGCCTTCCTTGGAAAGCGCATCGAGGTGGCGGCGAACGGCGGCAGGGGTGAAGCCAAGGCGCTCGCCCAATTCGGCGGCGCTGACCGGCCCATCTTCCAAAACGGAAAACAGGACCCGGTCACGAGTGCGTTCTTCGGCTTCCCCTGTCGCGGGAACGTTGCGCGCCGGCACATCGCCTACCGGCACGGACTTTTTCGATGAATACACAACACAAGCATGCGCTAATAGAAGCCGCCCGTCTAGTAAGGCATTACTTACCTCGCGGACAGCGAAATCCCGCGACCACCCTCGCGCCCGGCCCCCAAGGTGATGCACGCCACGTTGGCGGACGTACTTCGATTGCTCACCGGTGGCGGACGGTTCGAATGCTGATCCACCAACGCAACGCCAGCACTACGGTGATGAGCGCCAGAGCGAAGCCGAAGATCCTCCAAAGCGGCGCGATGCTCCCGCTGATGAACGCCAACGCAGTCAACACGGCGAAGAAGATTGCAGCCTTGCCGATGCTTGCGTTCTTCCGTGCCATTGACATACGTCCAACTCTACCCAACCCCAGCGCAAATATCCCTGCCTGTTGCGGGCGGGAGGTACACGGATTTCGATCGGCGCGCCGAACCACCCGGTCTCACCAAACACGGAAACACCAATTGATGAACCAGCACCAGTGCCACATGAAGGACGCGAACCTCCAGGGCATACGGACCGGATAACCAGCCGCCGCCCATGACCCGCATACGCGGCTTGCACCCGTTCGCGGTTCCTGCTGCAGACAAGCCTCCCTGCGGGTTCGCCGGACCGGCGGCATGAATCGCCTCGCCGCTCGATCCCTCCATCGCGGTCCTGGCCGCAAAGCCACGGGCCACGCCTCACCCCTGCCAGGTTGCCCCCGCCTGAGACGGCGCCACCGACTCGGTCCCGGTATCAGGCGCCCGAGCAGCCACCAAGGAGACGGACGCCACACCACTGCCTGGCTCGCTTCCACCTGACATAGAATGGCGGGGTGTCCAATGTGTCCCCAAGTCTCGTCATCGAAGACCTGCTCAAAGATTTCGGTCCCGTTCCGGCCCTAGACGGACGGATGGTGCGCGTGCTGAACGGCATCAGCCTCAAGGCCAACCCCGGCGCCGTCACCACGCTGCTGGGTTCCAACGGAGCGGGAAAGTCAACCACCCTCGCCTGCGCCCAGGGGCTTTTGCGCCCCGATGGCGGAACCACCCGCCTGCTCGGCAAGGATCCCTACGGCGCTTCCCCTGCCCTTCGATCACGAGTCGGCGTGATGCTCCAGGACGGCGGGCTTCCTCCCTCGTTGCGTCCCATCGCATTACTGCGCCATGTCGCTTCCCTCTACCGGCGCCCGGCCGACATCAACTCCCTGATCGACCGCCTGGGCATCGACGAATTTTCCACCACCTCGATCCGTCGGCTTTCCGGCGGGCAGAAACAGCGCGTGGCCCTGGCCGCAGCCCTAGCCGGAAACCCCGAGGTCGTCTTCCTCGACGAACCCAGCGCCGGGCTGGACCCGCAGTCCCGGCAAGTCGTCTTCGACTTGATCACCGAACTACGTGGAGCCGGGCTGTGCATCGTGCTCACCACGCACCTGATGGAAGACGCCCAACGCCTCTCGGACTACGTGTACATCATCGACGACGGCAAGAACGTCGCCGAAGGAACCGTTGCCGCGCTGACGGCGCGCGCGGCACACGACTCCGCCGCCCAGGCACTGTCCTTCACCGCCGCCGCCCAAATGGAGATGCCGCGTCTGCCCGGGCACCTGCTGCTGGTGGAGCCCTCGCCGGGCCACTACCGACTTGAAGGCGTGCGCGATGCCCACGACCTGACGGCCCTGACTTCCTGGTGGGCGGAGCGAGGCATACTGCCCAACTCGCTGACCATGCAACCACGCAGCCTTGAAGATGTGTTCCTGGAAATTGCGGACAAGGGAAACGATGCCAACTAATACACTGCCGTCCACCGAGACATCGAACGCCGTGGGAACCTTGCGGCGCATCGCGCTGCAAGGGCGCTACGAGACCCTGGCGATGATCCGCAACGGCGAACAGCTTGTCATTGCCGTGGTCCTGCCCATAATGGCGCTCTTCGGCCTGGTCTTCACCGACCTGCTCAAGGACGTCGCCGAGAGACCCATCGATGCGGCGACTCCCGGGGTGCTTGCCCTGTGCGTGGTCTCTACCGCATTCACCGGACAGGGAATCGCCACCGGCTTCGACCGCCGTTATGGAGTCATGCGCCTGCTTTCGACCACTCCGCTGGGCCGCACCGGACTGATTTACGGCAAGGTCCTTGCCGTGCTCTCGGTCCTGGCGATGCAGGTCATCGTCATTGGCGGCGTGGCCCTGCTGCTGGGCTGGAAGCCCGCCGGTGCTGGTATTCCCTGGGCTGTTGCCTTCCTAGTCCTCGGGGCCGCCTCGTTCACCGCCCTGGGCTTGCTGATCGCCGGCACCGTCCGTCCGGAGGCAACCCTGGCCATCACCAACCTGGCTTGGGTGTTGCTGGCCGGAGCAGGAGGAGTCCTTTTCCCCGCCGCCAGCACCCCCGAGTTCCTGCACCCTGTCATCAACCTGCTGCCATCGGCGGCATTGGGTGATTCACTGCGTGAAACCCTCATTTCCGGGACCGTGTCCGGCCCCGCCTTACTGATACTGCTGGCATGGACACTTATTGCCGGCTTTGCCGCAACCCGCTGGTTCAAGTGGAACTAGAATCCTGGAGCACAACATCATGAGCACCGTCTCCCCCACCGCCAAAAGCTGGACGGACAAGTTACCCACCACCGTGAACAACACGGTTCACCGCTTGGCAATCGCCGCCTTGGTATCCCAGATCGGCATCATCATCACCGGTGGCGCCGTCCGGCTGACCAAGTCGGGGCTCGGCTGCTCGCAGTGGCCCAATTGCGTACCCGGATCCATGACACCGGTTCCCGAACAGGGCATCCACGGCCTTATCGAATTCGGCAACCGCACCCTGACCTTCGTGCTGGCGGTCATTGCGGTGGCGATGATCGTCTCGATCTGGAAAATGCGCTCCACACACAAGACCATCTACAGGCTTTCGATCGCACTGCTGGCCGTCATTCCCGCCCAGGCGGTCATCGGCGGCATCACCGTCTGGTCCAAGCTCAACCCGTGGGTCGTTTCCCTGCACTTCCTGGTCTCCGCCGCACTGGTGATGGCAGCGGTCCTGCTGGTCAACCGCACCGGGGCCCTGCGCCGCGGGGAAACCTTGCTGGGCACCCCGGCAGGTGCCACCCAACGCTCCCTGGCGTGGACGATCTTCATCGCTTCATCCATTGCCTTGATCCTGGGCACCATGGTCACCGGAACCGGTCCGCACGCCGGGGATGCCGATGCCCCGCGCCATATGTTCGATCCATACATCGTCACGCGCATCCACGTGGCGCCGGTGTACCTGCTGGTGATCGCAACCGTCGTGGCCCTGGTTCTGGCGCTTCGCCATTCCTCCGATGCGAAACTGCGCATGCCGTTGCTGATGATGACTGCCGTGGTCCTGCTCCAAGGTGTCATCGGCTATGTCCAGCACTTCACCGGCCTGCCGATCATCCTGGTGTTGCTGCACATGCTAGGGGCTTCCCTGCTGGCCGCAGCGGCCGTAAACGTCTGGGACCGCGCCACGGCGAAGTTCCCGTTCTAGCCAACACACGACCCTTCGAACGGGGGCCTTCCCGCATGTGCGGGAAGGCCCCCGTTTTTATGCCAGAACAATGGGTCCGCTGCCCTCCTGTAGGACAGCAAGGCTGCCCGGGCTAGTGACCGCATGTGCGGGAAGGCCCCCGTTTTTATGCCAGAACAATGGGTCCGCTGCCCTCCTGTAGGACAGCAAGGCTGCCCGGGCTAGTGACCGCATGGGCGAGGTACGGGGCCGCAACAGGCCGGTGGACAGTCCGCAGACCCATCGGGCGAGCAGGCGCCGCCGTCCGGGCAACAAGAAAGCGGCCCGCCCAGGTTTCCCTGGTCGAGCCGCTTTGCTTGTTTTGCTTGCGCTGGCGCCTTGTTCCTAGCCGAAGAGCGGTCCACCGACGAACGGGTCGATGGCCAACGCCACGAAGACGAGCGTGAGATAGGTGATCGAGATGTGGAAGACCTTCATGGCCTTCTTGTTCATGTGGGCCGGATCGTGGTCACGCTGGGCCTCGCGGTAAAGCACGTGGCACTCGTAGACGAACCAGAGGCCGGAGACACCGGCGATGACCGTGTAGACGATGCCTGCGTATCCCATCGGCACCAGCAGCAAGGAGCAAGCCAGCGTTGCCCATGCGTAGAGGACAACCTGAACCGAGACCGAGCGCGCGGTGGAGATCGCACCAAGCATCGGCACGTGGGCAGCGTTGTAATCATCGGCGTACTTCATGGACAGCGGCCAGTAGTGCGGCGGGGTCCATAGGAAGATGATGAGGAACAAGATGATGGCGGGCCATTCAATCTTGTTGGTCACCGCGGCCCAGGCGATCAACACCGGCATGCAGCCAGCGATCCCGCCCCAGACGATGTTCTGCGCCGTGCGGCGCTTGAGGATCAGCGTGTAGAGCACGACGTAGAAGAGGATCGCGGCTAGGCCCAGCAACGTGGTCAGCGGGTTCGTCCCGAACCAGAGAACCAGAAGCGAGGCAATAGCCAGGACCCACGAGAAGACCAACGCCTCGCGTTCGGTCACCTCGCCGGTGACCAGCGGACGGCCCTTGGTGCGTTTCATCACCTTGTCCATGTCACGGTCGATGTAGCAGTTGAAGGAGCCCGAGGCCCCTGCCGCCATGGCCCCGCCGAGCAGGGTGGCCAGCACCAATGAAATCGAGGGGAACCCGCGTTCGGCAAACATCATCGTCGGCAACGTCGTCACGAGCAACAGCTCGATCACCCGGGGTTTGGTCAGGGCCAGATAGGCCTTGGTCTTTCGCGAAAGGAAGTCGCCGGCCGATTCATTCGGCTGACGAGCTGCACGGGCCCTCGTTGCGGAGTCAACGGACACGGTCTTCACAGACATTTACTCAGTTTCTACGGGGTTAATAAGGACAGTCACCTTATAGCATACCCTTTTACGTCGTGTAGAAATGGGCCTGTCCGCTATGTGGTCGAACACTGCGACCCCGTGCCTTGCTGCGGCAATGTTTTCGCCATGCCTCAACAAGTGGTCTCAAACGGACACTTTCCACCCCAAGGGCGCTAAGCTGGAGGCGTTGCGCCGCCGCCTAAACTGCCCAGTGAACCACCGGTCAGGACGGCGGCGTTGTGCTTACAGGGCGAGACGCTGCGCAACCACATGACGTTAATTGCACACCGTACAGGGAGGACCCACATCGTGGCGCCACTAGCAGACACCAGCGAATTCACCTGGACCGATCTCGACCAGCGAGCCGTAGACACCACTCGCGTACTCGCCGCCGATGCCGTCGAAAAAGTGGGCAACGGCCACCCCGGAACGGCGATGTCGCTTGCGCCGGCCGCTTACCTGCTCTTCCAGCAGCATCTGCGCCACGACCCCAGCGATCCGACCTGGATCGGCCGCGACAGGTTTGTCCTCTCCCCCGGGCACACCTCGCTGACCCTTTACCTCCAGCTCTTCCTCTCCGGCTACGGCCTGGAAATGGACGACCTCGAATCCCTGCGCACCTGGGGCTCCCAGACGCCCGGACACCCCGAATTCGGCCACACCGCCGGGGTGGAAATCACCACCGGTCCGCTGGGCCAGGGACTGGCCTCCGCTGTCGGCTTCGCCTACGCCCAGCGCCGCATGCGCGGGATGCTCGACGCAGACGCCGCCGCGGGCACCAGCCCCTTCGACCACACGATCTGGGTCATCGCCTCCGACGGCGACCTGCAGGAAGGCGTCACCTCCGAGGCGTCCTCGCTTGCCGGACACCAGGAACTGGGCAACCTCGTAGTGGTCTACGACGAGAACCACATCTCCATCGAGGACGACACCGACGTCGCGTTCACCGAAAACGTGCTGGGCCGCTACGACGCCTACGGCTGGCACACCCAGCGCGTGGACTGGACCAAGACCGGGAACTACGTCGAGGACTTGGCCGAGCTTGACGCCGCACTGCGCTCCGCCAAGGCCGAGACGGCCCGCCCCTCGATCATCTCCTTGCGCACCATCATCGGCTGGCCCGCCCCGACCAAGGCGGACACCGGAGCGATCCACGGTTCCAAGCTCGGCACCGACGAGGTCGCCGGACTGAAGAAGACCCTGGACTTCGACCCGGCCAAATCCTTCGCCATCGCCGATGAGGTCCTTGACCACGCCCGCGAGGTACAGGTACGCGGTACTGCGGACCACAAGGCGTGGCAGGAAGGCTTCGACGCCTGGTCCTCGGCCAACCCGGGGAACGCCGCCTTGCTGCACCGCCTGGAATCGGGCGAGCTGCCCGCCGGCTGGGATCAGAACCTCCCGGTCTTCGAACCGGGCAAGGACATCGCCACCCGTGCGGCCTCCGGCAAGGTCATTAATGCCGTCGCCGACGTGCTGCCCGAGCTCTGGGGCGGATCGGCCGACCTGGCCGGCTCGAACAACACCACGATCGAGTCCGCCGAGTCCTTCATTCCATCATCGCGCTCCACCGACTCATGGACCGGCAACCCGTACGGACGGGTGCTGCACTTCGGCATCCGCGAACACGCGGCAGCCTCGATCGTCAACGGCATCACGCTGGCGTCCCCGACCCGCGCCTTCTCCGGCACCTTCCTGATCTTCTCCGACTACCAGCGCCCGGCCATCCGCCTCTCGGCGTTGATGGGCGTGCCCTCCATCTACGTGTGGACGCACGACTCCATCGGCTTGGGCGAAGACGGCCCGACGCACCAGCCGGTCGAACAACTCGCGTCGTTGCGGGCCATCCCGAACCTCGATGTGGTTCGTCCGGCAGATGCCAACGAGGTCTCCTACGCGTGGAAGAAGATCCTGGAAACCACCTCCAACCCGGCAGGCATCGTCCTGTCGAGGCAGAACCTGCCGGTCTACGACCGCAGCGAAGTCGGATTCGGTGGCGCCGACGGCGTTGCCAAGGGTGCCTACGTGCTGGCTGATGCCACCGCCAACGGCAAAGTCGTCGCCCCCGAGGTCCTCTTGTTGGCAACCGGCTCCGAGGTTTCCCTGGCCATCGAGGCCCGCACTGCATTGCAGGAAAAGGGCATCGGCGCACGCGTAGTGTCCGTTCCCTGCCTGGAATGGTTCAACGCGCAGGACGCCGCCTACCGCGAATCGGTCCTTCCAGCATCGGTGAAGGCACGCGTCTCGGTCGAGGCCGGCGTGGCCCAGGGCTGGCGGGAGCTGGTCGGGGATGCGGGAGCGATCATCTCCCTAGACCACTTCGGTGCCTCCGCCGACTACAAGCGCCTGTTTTCCGAATTCGGGATCACCACCGAGGCGATCACCGCCGCGGCGCTCGATTCGATCTCCGCAGCCAAGTAACTTCCCCCTTTCCCTTACTGCCAAAGGAGCCTCACTTATGAGCAACGCAAACACCCAGGCACTTTCCGATGCCGGCGTCTCGATCTGGCTTGACGACCTTTCCCGCGAACGCCTGACCTCAGGATCCCTCGAAACCCTGATCAAGGAATCCAACGTCGTCGGTGTCACCACCAACCCCTCAATCTTCCACGCAGCGCTCTCCGACGGACGGTCCTACGCGGCCCAGGTCTCCGAGCTGGCCGCTGCCGGCATGGACGCGCAGGAAGCGGTCTTCAAGATCACCAGCGACGACGTCGCGGCCGCCTGCGACCTGTTCGCACCGATCCACGCCGCGTCCAACGGCGCCGATGGGCGCGTCTCGATCGAAGTCGACCCGCGTCTGGCCCGCAAGACCGCGGAAACCATCGCCGAGGCCAAGGTCCTCGCGGATCTGGTGAACCGCGAGAACGTGCTGATCAAGATCCCGGCCACCGTTGAGGGGCTGGAGGCCATCGCCGAGACCTTGGCGGCCGGCATCAGCGTGAACGTCACGCTGATCTTTTCCCTGGAGCGCTACCGCGCGGTCATCAATGCCTTCCTCACCGGGCTGGAGGGCGCCAAGGCCAACGGCCACGATATCTCCAAGCTGCACTCGGTGGCCTCGTTCTTCGTCTCCCGCGTGGACACCGAGGTCGATGCACAGCTGGACGCCATCGGCACCGACGCGGCATTGGCATTGCGGGGCAAGGCCGGATTGGCCAACGCCCGCCTGGCCTACCAGGTCTACGAGGAATCCTTCACTTCCGAGCGCTGGAAGCTTCTTGCCGCAGCCGGAGCCAGCGCGCAGCGCCCGCTGTGGGCCTCCACCGGCGTGAAAGACCCGAACCTTCCGGACACCCTCTACGTCACCGAGCTGTGTGCACCGAACACCGTGAACACCATGCCGGAGAAGACACTCAACGCCACTGCCGACCACGCCGAAATCACCGGAGACGCGGTCAGCGGGACCTATGAGCAGTCCAACGCGGTCCTTGACGAGCTCGCCGCCCAAGGAGTGAGCTACAACGAGGTCGTTGCGAAGCTCGAGACCGAGGGCCTGGAAAAGTTCGCGACCGCCTGGACCGAGCTGCTCACCGACCTGGATGCATCGCTGAAGAAGGCAGGCAACAACTAATGAGCTCCCTGGGTTTCATCGCCACCGGTGCCGCGCAAGCGGCCATCGAGGCGCATGTGCCGGCGTTGGTGGCAGATTCTGTCGCCAGCCGCATTGCCGCGAAGGACACCACTGTGTGGGTCGAATCGGCCCGTGCGGAGGCAGCCGTCCGACTCGGTTGGGTGGATGCCGCCGAGAATTCGCGCTCACTGGTTCCGCAGATCCTCGCCCTGCGCGATGGATTGCGCGCCGAGGGCGTAAACCGCATCGTGCTGGCCGGCATGGGCGGTTCTTCCCTGGCCCCCGAGGTCATCTGCGCAACCAACAACGTCGAGCTTGTGGTCTGCGATTCCACCGATCCCGAAACGGTCGCCAATATCCTCACCGACCGCCTGGCCACCACCGCACTGGTGGTCTCCTCGAAGTCGGGTTCCACTATCGAGACCGACTCCCAGCGCCGCGTCTTCGAGCAGGCGTTTTCCGATGCCGGCCTGGACGCGGCAACGCGCATCATCGTGGTCACCGACCCCGGTTCCCCGATGGACGAGGCCAGCCGCAAGGCCGGCTACCGGGCGGTGTTCAACGCCGATCCCTCGGTGGGCGGGCGCTACTCGGCCCTGACCGCGTTCGGCCTTGTCCCCTCCGGCCTGGCCGGGGTGGACATCGAGGCATTCCTTGACGACGCGTCCGCCGCTGCACAGTTCCTGGCCGAGGACGATGAAGACAACATCGCCCTGTCACTGGCGGCAGCGCTGGCGGCCACGGTGCCGCTGCGCGACAAGTTGATCTTCGCCGACGAAGGCTCCGGGATGGCCGGGTTCGCCGACTGGGCCGAACAGCTCATCGCCGAATCCACCGGCAAGGCCGAAACCGGGCTGTTGCCCGTCGTGGTCGAGGACCGGGCCCCGGAAACCAGCAGCGAAGCCCCCGACTTCCTGCAGGTGCGTCTGGTCGCCGACACCGGGTTGCTCACCGATGCGGACATCGACGCCAAGGCCTCGGCCGTGGCGGTCTCCGGCGCGCTGGGCGCACAGATGCTGCTCTGGGAGTACGCAACGGTGATCGCCGGGCGGATTTTGGGCATCGATCCCTTCGACCAGCCCGACGTGGAGGCCGCCAAGGTCGCCGCGCGCTCGCTGCTCGATTCCACTCCGGAAACGGTTCCCCCGGTGCTCAGCGAGGGTGCCATCGAGGTCCGCGGATCCGAGGGGCTCCTTGAGGGCGTCGAGACCGTCGCCGGCGCACTGTCGGCATTGCTCGCAGCGTTGCCACAGGACGGGTACCTGGGAATCCAGGCCTACCTCGACCGCCATGCCGACTCGTCGATGGAATCGATCCGGCCGGCCCTTGCGGCGGCAACCGGTCGTCCGGTGACCTTTGGCTGGGGCCCGCGCTTCCTGCACTCCACCGGGCAGTTCCACAAGGGCGGCCCGCGCGTTGGCGCCTACCTGCAGTTCACCGCCGAATCCTCAATGGACCTCTCCATCCCGGATCGTCCCTTCACCTTCGGGGAGCTGCTGGCGGCGCAGGCCAGCGGGGATGCCGCCGTCCTGGCCAACCTGGGTCGGCCCGTGCTGCGCCTGCACTTCACCGACAAGGAAGCCGGCGCAAGGCAGTTCGATAAGCTGGTGAGGGATCTGGCCCAGGCCTGATCCCCTTCCACAAACGCATCATTCCGGGTGCACCGGGTGCCGTGGCACCCGGTGCACCGACCATCGGTTTCCTCCAACAGTTGAAGGCCCACTTTCCTTGATGCAAGATTCTTCCCGGCACCCGGTGCCCGGGCACACCAATCCACTGCGCGATAGGCGGGACCGCCGCCTGGAGAAGATCGCCGGGCCTTCCGCGCTGGTGTTCTTCGGTATCACCGGGGACCTGGCACGCAAGAAGCTCATGCCAGCGGTCTACGACCTGGCCAACCGGGGGCTGCTTCCCCCGAACTTCGCCGTGCTCGGCTTCGGGCGCCGCGACTGGGACGATGCCCGGTTCGCCGCCGAGGCCAAGGCCTGGGTCCAGGCCAACGCCCGCACCGCGTTCAACGAGACGGTCTGGGAGCAGCTGGCCAGCGGGTTCAGGTTCATCTCCGGCGGGTTCGAGGACGACGATGCGTTCATCTCGCTGCGCGAGACGCTCGACGAGCTGGCCAGGCTTCGCGGCACCCACAAGAACCACGCCTTCTACCTCTCCATCCCGCCGAACTCCTTCGAGACCGTCTGCCAGCAGCTATCCAAGCACGGGCTGGCCAACGACGACTCCGATGATGCCGGCTGGTCGCGGGTTGTCATCGAGAAGCCGTTCGGGCACGACCTTGCTTCTGCGCGCGAACTGAACACGATCGTCGAATCGGTGTTCCCGCCCGACGCGGTGTTCCGCATCGACCACTATTTGGGCAAGGAGACGGTGCAGAACCTTTTGGCGCTGCGCTTCGCCAACCAGCTCTTCGAGCCGCTGTGGAACTCCAAGTACGTGGACCACGTGCAGATCACCATGGCCGAGGACATCGGCATCGGCGGACGCGCCGGCTACTACGACGGTGTGGGCGCGGCCCGCGACGTCATCCAGAACCACTTGCTGCAGCTGCTGGCGCTGACCGCGATGGAAGAGCCGATCAGCTTCAACGCCGACCACTTGCGCAGCGAGAAGGAAAAGGTCCTCGCCGCCGTGCGACTGCCCGAGGACCTGGAATCGGCCAGCGCCCGCGGCCAGTACACCTCCGGGTGGCAGGGTGGGGAAAAGGTCACCGGCTTCCTGGACGAGGAAGGCTTCAACCCGGCTTCGAAGACCGAGACGTATGCGGCGATCAAGCTGGAGATCAACACCCGCCGTTGGGCCGGCGCCCCGTTCTACCTGCGCGCCGGCAAGCGCCTGGGCCGCCGTGTCACCGAGATCGCCGTGGTGTTCAAGCGCGCCCCGAACCTGCTCTTCCGCGACCACAGCGACGACGCGTTCGGGCAGAACGCCATCGTCATCAGGGTCCAGCCCGACGAGGGCGTGACCATCCGCTTCGGCTCCAAGGTCCCGGGCACCGCTTCGGAGGTGCGCGACGTAACAATGGACTTCGGCTACGGCCACGCGTTCACCGAGTCCTCCCCCGAGGCCTACGAGCGGCTGATCCTGGACGTGCTGCTGGGCGAGCCGCCGCTGTTCCCCCGGCACGAAGAGGTCGAACAGTCCTGGCGCATCCTTGACCCGTTCGAGGAACACTGGGCAGCGTTGCCCGAGCAGCCGGAACCCTACGCCCCCGGATCCTGGGGCCCGGGGTCCGCCGACGAATTGATGGCCCGCGACGGAAGGACATGGCGCCGCCCATGATTACCGAGCTGAAGGACACCACCACCTCGAAGATCTCCAAGCAGCTGGTCACCATGCGCCGCGAGGGCGGCGCTGTGGCACTCTCACGGGTGCTCACGCTTTTGGTGATCACCCGGGCCGGCTTCGAGGAAGCAGCCATCGACGCAGCCTCCCTGGCGAGCAGGGAACATCCGTGCCGCATCGTCGTCATCGTCAAGGGCGCCGTCACCGGGGATACCCGGCTGGATGCGGAGATCCGCCTCGGCGGGGATGCCGGGGCCGCCGAGGTCATCGTGCTGCGCACTTTCGGGCCCGACGCTCACGTTGACGAGTCCCTGGTCTCCGGGTTGCTGCTGCCAGATGCCCCGATCGTTGCCTGGTGGCCGCACGGGGTGCCCAAGGACGCGGCGAACACCCCGCTGGGGAAGATCGCACACCGGCGCATCACCGATTCCGGGGCGGAGAAAGACCCTCGCAAAGCGCTGTTCTCCCTGGCCAAGTCCTACAAGGCCGGGGACACCGATCTGGCCTGGACCCGGCTGACCTTGTGGCGCGCCCAACTGGCCTCGGTACTGGACCAGCTGGACCCCGGCAGCCTGACCTCCGTGACCGTCACCGGCGCCGTCGATTCACCCTCCACCGTGCTACTGGCCGCATGGCTGCGCCTGTGCCTTCAGATCCCGGTGACCTTGGCATCCTCCCCCGAGGGCACCGGAGTGCGTTCGGTGCGCTTTGCCCGCGAAGAGGGGGACGTCGAGCTTTCCCGTCCGCCGGGGGATGTTGCTGAGTTGTACCAGCCGGGCCAGAAGGCCCAATTGATCTCGTTGCCCCAGCGCCCCGTATCCGACTGCCTTTCCGAGGAGATGCGCCGGCTTGATCCCGACGAGGTCTTCGGCGAAGTCGTGCGCGAGGGCCTGAAGCGGACCAACCTAAGGAGCATCCGTGCCAGTGAACGCTAAGCGACACGTCGTCATCCACCCCGATTTGCCCGCCACCGCGGCGGCGATCGCCGCCCGGCTCATCACCGCGGTCCTTGACGCCCAGGCGGCCCGCGGCCAAGCGAGCATCGTGCTCACCGGCGGCACCTTGGGCATCGCGTCCCTGAAGCAGGTCGCGCTCTGCCCCGCAGTGGGCTCCGTTGACTGGTCGAGGGTGAACATCTACTGGGGGGACGAGCGCTTTCTCGCCGCGGATTCCCCCGAGCGCAACGCGGTCCAGGCCGAGGTGCTGCTCTCGGTGCTCGATGGCCACGGGCTTGACCGTGGCCGTGTGCACCCGATGGGTTCGAGTGACCAATACGCCACGCCCGAGGAAGCCGCCGCGGGCTATGCGCAGCTGCTGGCCGAGGAGGCCAGCCACGAAGGTTCGGTGTCCCTGCCGATCTTCGACGTGCTGATGCTGGGCATGGGCCCGGACTCCCACGTTGCCTCATTGTTCCCGGATCACGTCGGCGCCGCGGCCACCGGGGTCAACGTGCTCACTGTCCACGATTCGCCCAAGCCCCCGCCGCTGCGCGTCTCGCTGTCATTCGAGGCCATCAACACCGCACGTGCGGTGTGGCTCGTGGTTGCCGGAGTAGACAAGGCGCCCGCCGCCGGGATCGTGCTGGGAGCGGATACGGTGTCCCGCGAACGCGTTCCCGCATCGGGTGTTTCAGGCACCCATGGCACCTGGTGGCTCATGGACCAGGCCGCCGCCGCACTGCTCTAGGACCGCGCATACGCAAAAGCGCGGCTTCGCATTTCCCGTTTGGGTGAATGCGAAGCCGCGCTTTTTTGGCGCGGAGGGCCTAGGACTCGGCGCTGAAGCGCATGACCAGGCCCAGGCCGATGATCACGGCGGCCCAGGTGATCCCGAGCACGACGGTCACGCGGTTGAGGTTGCGTTCGGCGACGCCCGAGGAGCCCAACGAAGTGGTCATGCCACCGCCGAACATGTCAGACATGCCTCCTCCGCGGCCCTTGTGCAGCAGGATCAGCAGTATAAGCAGCCCGCTTGTGATGCCCAGCAAGATCTGCAGTATCAACTTGATGACGTCCACTATTGCCCTTCAATCCGCTCGATGGCGTTTAGTCGGTCACCAGGTGGTGCTCGAACCTAACAATGTTAGCAAACTCTGCGGCATCAAGCGCAGCCCCGCCGACCAACACGCCGTCGACGTCGCGCTGGGCCAGGATTGCCGCGGCGTTTCCCGCCTTGACCGACCCTCCATAGAGCACCCGCACCTTGGAAGCCACGTCGATGCCGAAGAGGCTCGAGAGTTCGTTGCGGATCGCGGCGCACAGCTCTTGTGCGTCCTCGGGCCCGGCGACCTCGCCGGTGCCGATGGCCCATACCGGTTCGTAGGCCACGACCAGTGTCTCGGCCTGCTCCTTGGTGATTCCGGCCAAGGAGCCACGCAGCTGCTCGAGGGTGTACTCGACGTGGGTGCCGGCCTGGCGGATCTCCAGGCCCTCACCCACGCAAAGCACCGGGGTGATCGAATAACGGTACGCCGCGGCGACCTTGGTGGCCAGCAAGTCGTTGGACTCACCGTGCAGGGCACGGCGTTCGCTGTGGCCCACCAGCACGTACTCACAGCCCAGGCGGGAGAGGAACTGTCCGGAGATCTCCCCGGTGTATGCCCCCGAATCGTGGGCCGAGAGGTCCTGCGCGCCGTAGCGCACCTTCAGGTCATCGGCCATGGTCAGGGTCTGCACCCCGCGCAGGTCGGTGAAGGGCGGGAAGACCGCCACCTCGACACGGCCGTAGTCGTGCTCGGCGTCGGCCAGCGTCCAGGCCAGCTTCTGCAGCAGCGTGATGCCCTGGACATGGTCCATGTTCATCTTCCAGTTGCCGGCAATCAGCGGCTTCCTGTTGAATTTTCCGTTGGTGGATGTGGTCACGAACGTGCCTCCAAGGCGGTCAGGCCGGGAAGTTCCTTGCCCTCGAGGTACTCGAGGGAGGCACCTCCTCCGGTGGAAATATGTGAGAAGTCGGCGTCAATGAAGCCCAGGGTGCGCACGGCGGCTGCAGAATCCCCGCCGCCAACGACGCTGAAGACCTCGGATTCGGCAAGTGCGGTGGCTACCGCACGGGTGCCTCCGGCGAAGGCCGGGATCTCGAAGACGCCCATCGGGCCGTTCCAGAACACCGTGTTGGCGCTCTGGATGTAGCTGGCGAACTTTTCCGCGGAGTCGGGGCCGATGTCCAGGCCCAGGCCGGTGTCGCCGAAACGCCCTCCGGTGATGTCGTTCGCGGGGCGCACCTCATGCTCGGCGTCGGCCCCGAACTTGGAGGCCACCACGACGTCGGTGGGCAGCACGATGTCGCAGCCCAGCTCCTTGGCACGGCTGAGGTAGCCGCGGCAGGTTTCGAGCTGGTCTTCTTCCAGCAGCGATCCACCGACTTCATGGCCCTGGGCCTTGAGGAAGGTGAAGGCCATGCCACCGCCGATCAGCAACTGGTCGGCGCGGTTGAGCAGGTTGTCGATCACGGCAAGCTTGTCCGAGACCTTGGAGCCGCCCAGCACGACAACGTAGGGGCGCTTCGGGGCACCGGTGAGGGTCTTGAGCACCTTCACCTCTGTGGCGACCAGGTCGCCCTGGTAGGCAGGCAAAAGGGAGGCGATGTCGAAAACCGAGGCGTGCTTTCGGTGCACCGCACCGAAGGCGTCATTGACGTACGCACCGTTCTCACCGGTCAGCGCGGCCAGCTCGGAAGCGAATTCGGCGCGCTGCGCGTCGTCCTTCGAGGTTTCGCGGGCATCGAAACGCACGTTTTCCAGCACCAGCACGGTGCCGTCGTCCATTTCGGCGGCAAGCTTTTGCGCCGAGGGACCCACGACGTCGCTTGCGATGCTCACCTCGAGGTCCGAGAGCTCCGCCAGCCGGTTGGCCGCCGGGGCGATCGAGTATTGGGGATCGGGTTCGCCCTTGGGGCGGCCCAGATGTGCCATGACAATGACGCGGGCGCCGGCATCAGCCAGCTTCTGCACCACGGGGATGGAGGCGCGTACACGCCCATCGTCGGTGACGGTGAGGCCATCAAGCGGCACGTTCAGGTCACTGCGGACCAGAACGTGCCGCCCAAGGACACCATCGGCGATCAATTCGTCGAGAGTGTGGGAAGTCATGTGACTAGGCTATCGGAGTCTGTGGGACTAGCCGAGCCGTGCGCCGACATATTCGGCGAGGTCGACCAGTCGCGAGGAGTATCCCCACTCGTTGTCGTACCAGGCGACGACCTTCGCGGTGGTGCCGATGACGGTGGTGAGCCCTGCATCGAAGATCGCCGAGTGCGCGTCGTGGACGATGTCGGTGGAGACCAGCGGGTCCTCCGAGTACTTCAGGAAGCCCTTGAGCGGTCCTTCCTCGGCGGCCTTCTTGAAGGCTGCGTTGATTTCCTCGACGGTGGCCTCACAGGCCAGGTTCACGGTGAGGTCCGTTGCCGAGCCGGTCGGTACCGGCACGCGCATGGCATAGCCGTTGAGCTTGCCCTTGAGCTCGGGCAGCACCAGGCCGATGGCCTTGGCGGCACCGGTGGAGGTCGGGATCATGTTCAGGGCAGCGGCGCGGGCACGGCGCTGGTCCTTCTTGTGCGGGGAATCTTGCAGGTGCTGGTCGGCTGTGTACGCGTGGATGGTGGTCATCAGGCCGTCGACGATGCCGAACTGGTCGTTGAGCACCTTGGCCACCGGGCCCAGGCAGTTGGTGGTGCAAGAGGCGTTGGAGATGATGTGGTGCTTGTCCGCTTCGTACTTCTCGTGGTTCACGCCCATCACGACGGTGATGTCTTCCTTGGAACCGGGGGCTGAGATGATGACCTTCTTGGCGCCGGCCTGCAAGTGCTTCTCGGCGTCGGAGGCCTTGGTGAACAGTCCGGTGGACTCGATCACGATATCTACGCCCAGCTCGCCCCAGCCAAGGTGTGCCGGGTCCTTCTGCGAGAGGAACTTGATGCGCTTTTTTCCTACCACGAGGTAGGCGCCGTCGACGCTCACGTCTTCGGCTAGGCGGCCCATGACCGAGTCGTACTTGATGAGCATGGCCAGGTCGCTGATCGAACCGAGGTCGTTTACCGCGACGATCTCGATGTCTGCGCCGCTTGCAAGGGTGGCTCGCAGGAAATTGCGACCGATGCGTCCGAAACCATTAATGCCAACACGGGTAGTCACGTGTATTTCTCCTTGACAGAGTGATGTTGCCACTGCCGCGAAAGAATGGCCCCGGGGTTTGGGACGCAAAACGGAGTGGCTTGGAAAAAATTGGACACTCCGTTGTGTCGTCAGCGCTGGGGCTGACCGGGTTGTTGCGTGTCTTGCGGCAGCTGCCGCAAGACACGCAAAACGCGATGCCTCCACCCTACGCCACTTGGGCGTTGGATGTGAGGAGGCTTACGCTTTTTCTTGCGGGGGTGTTACTTGCCCGGGACGATCAACGCAGCAGCACCCTTACGGGCAGCCTCGAAACGAGCCGACACATCAGCCCAGTTCACGATGTTCCAGAACGCCTTGACATAGTCGCCCTTCACATTCACGTAA
>NZ_BAABLK010000083.1:0-21456 GCF_039544305.1 Paeniglutamicibacter antarcticus | reverse complement strand
GCAAGAACCTATATCGGGGATTACGTTTCTTGGTACAACACACAGCACAGGCATTCGGGTATTGCCCTCTTCTCGCCTGCGCAGGTTCATGACGGGTCATGGAAGGGCGTGTGGGATACGCGCAATGGGGCCCTGCAGAATTACTACGAGAAGAACCCTGGACGTTTCCGTGGCAGGCCCCGGACGCCGGCCCCGGCTGACGTGATTGGCATCAACCTGCCCGAAGTGAAACCCGCGTTATTGGCCGCTTAGTGACTCCACACAGCTTGACAATTTTCGTCGCACATGAACGCAGCGATGTTGCGATAGGTGAGGCTTTGTTCTCCTAACCCGAATCTGCGAGTAGTGGTTTTTTGGGGCTGAATCCCGTCCACGGCATGGAGCTGGGCGGGATCTTAGGTTTTGGGCACGGCGATGCCCGGGCTCTCGTGCCGGGTCCGCGAAGGGCCCATTTCCCTTGGGTTGTTCTTTCTCGTGTGGTCTTAGGTGGTGGGCCCCGGTATCAGTGGGGGGGCGGAAATCCGTGTAGTTTCGGCAGAACGCTCGTGATCAGGTTTTCGCCCGGCGGCAAGCGCAGGTCCGTGATCCCGGCCCCGCGGGTGATCCTGGCGGGGATCGCAAACTGTTCTCGGCGTATTGTTTTGACGGTGCGGCGTCCGAGTCCGTTGCCGTGGTCGGTTCCGGTGATTTCTTGGATCCAGGCCGAGATCGCGCATCCCAACAGCCCCGCCCACATCCACACACTATTGGCTGAAAAGACGATGATGGCAAATGGCGCATAGCGGTTCCGTGTTTGGCGTTCTTGTTCAGTTCTTCGATGTCGGTGCGGTGCCGGTACCAGTATTCGACCTCCGCCAGCTTCTCTTCGGTGCTCACGTCCATGTTGGTGAGGATGAAGGAATAGGAGTCGACTTCGTCGATGCGTCCTTCCAGGGACAGGGCGATTTGGTGCTTGGCGATGGTGTGGCGCTTGCGAGCCCGGGTGGTGGGGATCTTGCCCGCTGCCACGCGGGTGCGCCGGGCGATACAGATGATGTTTTCGTCTTTCGGCCAGTTGCCGGGCAGGTAGTCGATAACCGCGAGTTCGGTGTTTTCCATGCCGATGCTCGGGCTCCAGGTGTAGCAGCCCAGACTTGCGGCAGCGGCCATGACCTTGCCGGTGCGCTTGGCGCCGATGGAAAATTCGACGTTGCGTTCCAGACATGCCTTCGCCAGGTTTCCGGCGAAGTATCCGGCATCCCAGCGGCAGCGGATCTTCGCCACCCCCGGCGGTAGACCGGCGATGGATCGATCCAGGATCTCCAAGGCGTTGGATCGTGGGTCTTGGGTGCCGCCCATGAGTTCGGCGGCCAGCGGGATCCTGGCTTCGGCCCAGAAGCCGATGTGGGAGCGCAGGGTCAGGGCGCCGGTGTAGGCGTGGGCGGACTTTTCCTTGGACCGGCCGTAGACCTCGATGTCGGTTCCGTCCCCGTCGATGGTGGCGGTTTTCAGTAGGCTGTTGCGTCGCACCGGATGCAGGAGCCCCAACATCGTGGTGTTGATATTCCCGATCCCGGTTTCAATGCCGGTCAGCTGTTCGGGTCCGAAGCGTTTGGCGATTCCGTAGGCGGTGGTGGAGGCCGGGGCGGGCACCGGTTCCAGCTGTTGACCCGCAAGGTCTTGTCTTCTGCGGTCCAAGCCCACAAAGAAGCCTTCGCCGGCCAACTGTGCCGAGGCCATTGACAGGAGCAGTTCCCCGCCGGTGAGTCCCCGGTTTCGTTGCTTCACCGAACCGATCCCGGCTTCCAGTGCGGTGCTGAGGCCCAGGACCCGGTCGGGCTCTGAGACGGCTTCGATGCCGGCGGCCGGGGTCAGCCTGGGGTCAGGGGGTCCGATGCGGACCCGTCGTGCGCGGTGGCGCTTTTTCCCGGTGTTGGGGGTCTTCCTTTTGCCACGTAGGATTGCCACTGAACAAGTGTCTTTTTCTGCTTGGTGATTTTAGGCTTCGATACCTTAATTATCCTAGGTCAAAGGGCACTTGTCCGGCTTAAGTGCACCTTTAATTCAGATGCTTACTCGCGGATTCGGGTCTGCCGCGTCCTTCTTGGGAGGCGGTATTCTGCTATCAGGAATCGTTTTTAGCGTTGCCCCGATGGCGTTTTAGCGGCCCACAAGCAGAAGCCAAGCCCTCGTAGTTGTTGTGTGCTTTAACGCGAAAATCATAGCGTTGTCCGCCCCATTCTTAGCTTGTGCGCTAAACGTTCCCGTGCGGGCCTGGACCATTCCGATCAGGAACTACAACCCGTAGCGGGGATTTCCAGACCGATCCGCCCAGGCGAGAAGTTTCCACTGGATTGGGCTGAGGCTTCTCGACACCTGCGGGCGCGGTGCGGTGTCCCGGGAACTCGTGGAGTGGTGAAGGGGACCTAGACCGACTCGCGGTCCCGGGAGGCCGCTTCCTTTTCCTTGGCCCAGTTCCTGGAGCAGCCTGCCATGAAGACAACGATGCCGACAACCAAGACGGACCAGATGATGATCCCGGCAATGATGATCACTGGGATCAAGCGTGTGTCCATGTCCTCCATTTTAGGGGCCTATCCCGTGGTGGAACAAAAGGCAACTTCCCCGGGTTCCGCGGCGACCGGACCAAGGGGTGCCGGGCCTACGCCACGGAGCCGCCAACGAGCAAACCCAAGACATAGGTGATAGCCGCGGCACCCAATCCGATGGCCAGCTGGCGCAACCCGCGTTTGGTGGGGGATGCCCCGGAGAGCAGGCCTACAACTCCTCCGGTGAACAGCAGTGCGATGCCCACCAGAACTGCTGCGAGCATGATGGCAGGGGTTCCGCTCATCCCGAAAATAAACGGAAGGATCGGGATCACGGCACCGGATGCGAAGAAACAGAAGGACGAGGCTGCCGCGCCCATGGCAGAACCCAGTTCTTCATGCTCCTCGGCACCGGCAAGTTCGTCGCGCTCCGGCTGCAAAGACAGGGACGGGTTGCAGTCGCAAGAGTATATGCCCATGCGCTCGGCCGCACGGTGCGCCGCGTCCTCGTCACTCATCCCGCGGGCCTTGTAGACCAGCACCAATTCGTTGGCGTCCAGGTCCAGGTCGGGCGCGGCCGCAAGGGTGACCTGGGTGGGCTTGGAGGCAGAGAGCAGTTCGCGTTGGGACCGCACCGAAACGTATTCCCCGGCGGCCATCGACAGTGCGCCGGCCAGCAGTCCGGCAATGCCGGAGAAAAGAACGATGGAGGTTGCCACCCCAGTGGCCCCGATGCCCATGACAAGGGCAAGGTTGGAAACCAATCCGTCGTTGGCACCAAAGACGGCGGCGCGGAAGTTGCCCGCGAGCCGGTTGCGGCCGCGGATCGCCAAGCCCCGGATGACCTCCTCATGAACGAGTTCGTCGGCGGCCATCTGGCGGCTGGCGTCGGTGTCCAAGGTGTATGGGGTGCCGCCCTCGGCGCGTTGGGCCAGTGCCAGGACGAAGACGGAGCCGAAGTGCCGGGCGAGGAAGCGCAGCATGGTGCGGCTCAAGGACGGGCTGGCGCTCCTGCCGGCGTGCTCGCCCAACAGCGTACGCCAGTGTTCCTCATGGCGGATTTCTGCCTGGGCCAGTGCCAGAAGGATGGCACGCTCTTCGCCTTGGCGCTGGCTGGCCAACTCACGGTAGAGGGCACCCTCGGCGAGTTCGTCCGCCAGGTACTGGCGCCAGCGCTTGATCTGGGCCGGGGTTGGGGGTGGCGCTTGCTGCGTCATGCTCTCATCCTCATAGGGGCGATCATGGCCACGGATGGCCATGAGGTGGGGAGGCCCGACGGGAATTGTTTGCGGGTACGTTGAGCCTCGAGCCACGAATCGTGTGGACCGAAGGTCTCGTTCGCCCATTGCCTTGGCGTGAAGAAACGCCCGTGGCACCAGGTGGATTGCCGGGTCACCGCCAAGTGACCGGTATGTCGACGCACCGCTTCCCCGGCGCAGTGGCCGGGTCCGGAACTACTCCCCTTCAACCAATGAGTGTAGCGCTCGGGGGTGCGGGTGAAAATTCGACGAGGCTAAAAATTCGTGCGTGGCCAGCGGTCGAGCCAGTCAGTGGAGTGCGCACCGTCAGTGTCCTGGTGGAGGGGTTGAATCGCGGGGCGCCGGTCGCGTTGGCCAACGCTTTGGCCAACGCCGGGGCCTGTTCGAGGTGGAAACGATGCCAGGTACCGCGGAGGCGCAGTTCCAGGAGGCAGCGATGGACATCAAGCAGCGGGAAAACGGGGATGGAAGGTTCCATGGTGGCGCGGAGGGCCTTTCACTAGCTCTTGCCGGAGCCTGGTGGCCTCGACCGCTTCTTCATCCGAACCACCCATGAACCTGGGGTTGGTGTGCTGCAAGTCGGAGCTTGACGCAGCATCTCGTGAAGCTGTAGCCCACATTACCTCGAGTTGGAGGCCCGCAGGATTCTCTCGTGCAGTTGGGTCCAGTCCTCGGCGTCGTAGGGAGGCATGTTATTGTTCTCTTCGCGCATCCCCGTCGCCCCGTCAATGGATTCGCGCAGGATGTCGGCGTGGCCGGCATGGCGCGCAGTCTCCACGTTCATCTGCAGCAGGAGGCGCAGCAATGTGGTGTCGCGTTTGCCTTCGGGCCACCACGGAACGGTGGCCGGGGCGTCAAGCGGCAGTGCCGCGATGTTGGGGTTCGCGGCCTCGATGGCCCGTTGGTAGAACGCCCGGACTTCATTGCACTCGATGTCCGCAGCTACCCACATGTCGGCACTGTCATCGGGGTTTTCCGCCAATGCGTCGTAGTACCTGTCCTCGACGGCGAAACCGAGGCACCGGACGAAGTAGCCGTACTCGATGAAACCCAGATGCTGGACCAGGCCCAGGAGGTTGGTGCCGGTGCCTACCATCGACCGGGTCAGTTCCTTGTCGCTGAGACCTTCGGCCTTCCAAAGCATTGCCCCGCGGGAATTGTCCAGGTAGGTCCGGAGGGTGTCCTTGAGTTCGTCCATGGTACCCAGCCTAGAAGTTGCACGGCCAGCTTGGGAAGGGTGCAAACCCCAAGGGGAGGCCCCGGTCCGCCGGGGCGCGGACAGGGGGCGAAGCGGATCATGGGGAAGTCCTTGTCTATGAGTCGGCCGCCTTGCTGAACTCCGCTCCTTCGGTCTCTGAGCTGTCGCCTACCCTGGCGTTTCAAGGGATGATCATGCTCTGGTCCGTGGGGCGGCTGAGCAGGGAAACCACGACGTAGGTCAATGCCGAGGAGATCCGCCCGTAGTGGATCGGCTCGTTGGCGTAGACGCCGTCCTAGCGGTTCTTGGCCTGTATCTCCAGGACGGTGATGGCGCCAAGGGTGACGATGGTTCCCGCCGCCATCGAGGCGGCCGTGCCTATCCGGTTTCCACGCTTCCACAGCAGTCCGCCGACCAGGATGTCGTAGGCGATGATCAGGGCCGCGACCACGTCGGAGACCATGACTGCCAGGACGATGGCGATCATGCCCAGCAGCATCACCCAGATCCGGTTGGCACGCACCTCATGCCCGGGGTTCTCGGTGGTGTTCACCCGCATCGACTTGCCGAACCAGCTGGTGACGAACGAGGTGACGTCAGTGTGGCCAGTGCGGCAGCTAGCACCAGTGCGCCAACGGCCGCCGGAAGCAGCACGGTGGCAACTTCTGCATTGACGCACGTCCTTGTTGGCGTCTGCGCTAATGATGTTGGGCAGTGCGACCATGGCCGCCATGCCGATGATGGCGCCGGCGGCACCGTACAGCACGCAGTAGATTCCTGCCGAGGTTCCGCCCCAGCGGGTGACTTTCAGC
Organism: Paeniglutamicibacter antarcticus; assembly: GCF_039544305.1. Lineage (NCBI taxonomy): Bacteria > Bacillati > Actinomycetota > Actinomycetes > Micrococcales > Micrococcaceae > Paeniglutamicibacter > Paeniglutamicibacter antarcticus. The sequence continues at coordinate 15,659 of NZ_BAABLK010000083.1, read as the reverse complement.
AACCTGGCGGTAAATGCGCGCTGCCAGATTTCCTGGCCGATGAGCAACCCGAGGGTGTAGAGGACGAAAAAGGTGAAGATGCTCTGCACGCCGATGCCGGTGAATCTGAAGAACTCCGCCCTGACGGGTTCTTCGATGCCAGAGAGGCCTCAGGCGGCGTTTAGTGAGAACGGGAACATGAGGAAAAAGACACCAACGGTCTTGATGACGAACTGGACCTTGTCCGCAAGGATGATCGACCACATGCCTCCGATGGTGGAGTAGATGACAACGATGACGCCGCCGACGGGGTCGGAGATCCAATGCTCCCAGCCAAAGAGGACCACGAAGATCGTTGCGTAGGCGCTGGTGGAAGTCGCACGGAGGATCAACGGGCAGGCCAGCAGTGCAATGCCAGAAATGTTGGTTGCTGACTTGCTCCCGTATCGCGGGGTGAGCATCTGCGAGACGGTGAAGTATTTTAGCCGCTGCAGGGTGGGGACGAAGACGAGCGAAAGCAAGATGACGCCGGAGTCGATCGCTACAACAAGCCACATGCCGCGGATACCCCTATTTCTAGCCAAGGCCCTCTCCATCGACAGTAGAGGCTTCGCACAGGATGACCGCTGCCGTGGTTCCCGTGTAGAGGAGGGGGCCGAGCCGACGCCCGGCGAGCAGGAGGTCGTTGCTGTTCTTGGTGCGGGACTTGACCACCAGCTGAATACGAGCATCGCGGCCAAATAGATGGCGACGATGGTGCCATTGATGTATTCCATGAAACTGCCTTGTCAAGAAGGCCTGCCCATCGGTGGATGCCTATCAGTGAACACTTGTTGTCTCTTAGGCTAATGTGAGCTGTCTTACAGGCCAATTGCCCTAAACTGGGTGCACCGCAATACTTCTTTGAACATCCTTGGAGAGCCGTGCCCATGAAAGCCCTGCCCGTTGAGCCCAGCAGCGCCGCGCTGGCCATCGGTTCGAGGATCCGAGCGGCACGGCACGCACAGCGCCTGACCATCGACCAGGTCGCCGATTCCACCGGGCTCACCAAAGGGTTCCTTTCCCGCGTGGAACGCGATTTGACCAGCCCCTCGGTGGCTTCGCTGGTGACGCTGTGCCAGGTGCTCTCGATGGAGGTCGGGGAGCTTTTTACCCAGCCCGACACCCACGTTGTCAGGCTCGCCGAGGCACCGCGGATATCACTGGGAGGGGAGGGAATCAGCGAGCACTTGCTGACGGCCCGGTCGGAGCGTCGGCTGCAGGTCATCCGTGCCGACATCGCCCCGCACGGCGAGGGCGAAAAGGAGCTTTATTCCGTTGACTGCGAGGTCGAGGTCCTCCACGTGCTCGCCGGCCGCTTCGTATTGATCTTTGCCAACGAACGCTTCGAGCTCGATGCCGGGGACACTGTGACTTTCCCGGGCCGCGAACCGCACAGCTGGATGAACCCGACGGGCCAGGACACCGTGGTGACCTGGACCCTGGTCCCGGCAGCTTCGCGTTAGCCCACGTGAACCCACGGCCGCCTGCCGATCTTTGGTTCCGCCTCGCGGAGCACCTCGCGGGTCACCGTGGCGATTTCGCCTTGGCCAAGGAACAGGAAGCGCAACAGGTTGCGCACCGGGCGTCCCTCGGTCCAGCGGAAATAAATATGCGGCATCACGCCGGTGTCGTCACGGATTTTTAGGCAGATTGCCGCAATGGCGGTAGGCACCGCGGGTGCCTGGGCCTGTAGGACCTTGTAGCCGTGCCGGGTGATCCCGGAGACCAAGATGTCCTGGGCGAAGTCAGAAAAGTCCGAGACAGTGATCTCCATGAAGATCACCGGCTCTTCCGGCGGAAGGTGGCTGGCCATCATGGCGTGTGCAAGCTTGTGCCGATAGCGGGCAGCGGATAGGCGCACGGGCTCGTGGGCAATGATTCGCACGATGGAATTCCGGCTGGATGCGGTGATGATATCCAGTGCCGCGGCATCCAGGGTGACCGAGGTCGCGCGCAGTTCCGTTGAGCGGCGGAAACGTGAAACAAATGAGAGCACGATGATCCCGGCAATGAAGAATGCCGCAATCTTGATCCCGTCGGGACGCTCGATCACGTTGGCGCCCGTGGTGTAGGCAAAGATGACAGATACGACCCCGAAGCCGATTGTCCTCCAACGCTGGCCTTGCCGCTTGGCGGAGATGGTTACGGCCACTGCGGCCGAAGACATGAGCACCAGCACCCCGGTTGCGTAGGCTGCTCCCTGGGCATCGACGCTGGCGTTGAACGCGATGGTGATGACCACGGCAATGCCGATGAGGACCAGGACCAGGGGGCGGATGGCCCGTGCCCATTCAGGGGCCATGCCAAAGCGGGGAAGGTAGCGGGGGATGAGGTTGAGCATGCCGGTCATGGCGGAGGCCCCGGCGAACCACAAGATCAAGATGGTGGACAGGTCGTAGACGCTTCCGAAGCCGTCGCCAAGCATGGCATGGGCCAGATAGGAGAGGGCGCGCCCGTTGGCGGCGCCTCCGGGCTGGAACTCCGGCGCAGGGATCAGCAGCGTTGTCACGACCGAGGAGAAGACCAGGAAAATGCTCATGGTCAGTGCCGCGGTGAGCAGCAGCTTCTTGGCTCCGGCGATGCGGCCGAGTGGATTGGCTTCGGTGTCTCCGGGGGTGTGCCGGATCTGCGGCATCACTGCCGCACCGGTTTCAAAGCCCGAGAGGCCCAACGCCAGCTTCGGGAATACCATCAACGCGATGGCGATCATCATCCACGGATTGGTGTGGGTGGCCGTCAGGTTCACCCACCAATGATCCACGGGAGCCGGGTTTCGCACCAGCGAGACCACGGCAACGGCGATCACCACGATGTTGAGAAGCAGGAATGTTGCAACCAGCCCAACCGCAAGCCAGATGACTTCGTGGAAACCACGCAGGAATAGGGCCCCGAGCAACAGGATCAACACCAGCGTGATGAGAACCTGTTGCCCGTTGAACCAGTCGGGGGTGAAGGGGTTCTCAATGATGTGTGCCGAAGCGTCGGCCGAGGAGAGCGTGATGGTGATCATGAAGTCGGTTGCCGCGAATCCCAGCAGCACCAGGACGAAGAGTTTCCCCTTCCAATGGGGCAACAAGCGCTCGAGCATCGAAATCGATCCCTGCCCGTGCGGTGATTCGGCGGCCACGCGGCGATATACCGGCAGCGCCGCACCCAGGGTGACCGCGATGAGCATGATCGTGGCCAGCGGAGCCAAGGCGCCGGCGGCCAATGCGGCAATGGCGGGCTGGTAGCCAAGGGTTGAGAAGTAGTCCAACCCCGAGAGGCACATGACCTGCCACCAACGGTGACCAGCGGGCCTGTCACCGTTGGCACCAGTGTTCCCCTGGCCGGTGTCGGAATCCTTTAGCCATGCAGAAAAGTGCGACGCCGGGGCGTCGGCACGCCTAGGCGAAGCAGGATTCGAAAAACCCGGTATCTTCTTCACGAGGGTGAACGCTACTCCTGGTTCGGCCAACTTGGATACGAGCTGGGATAAACGGTTCGCGAACTAGCCTGATAGCCCTACTTTGACATTTAGCTAGCGAAAAGCAACCATTTTGTAGCGGCATACTCAGGGAAATCGCTCCCTGGATCGCGCCCGCCTGTTTGAAGGACATTGCTTGTGAGTTCCCTGCCCGAAGATTCGACCCCGGTTCTTTGGCGACCCGCGCGACTCTGGGCGCCGTGGTGGCTGGCGTTGCTGCTGGGCGGATCCCTGGGTTTCGCATTGACGTTGTTGCGGATTTACAAGGCGTTCGTGGTTCCCGGGGCAATCTCCCTGGCCGTGATCATTGCCGTCATCACCATTGCCACGATTCTGCGCCGTCACGTGCACACCGAGGCGCTGGAGCCTCCGGTGTCCCTGGTGTACGTGCTGTGGATGGCGGTTCTCATTTTTCTTGTCGGCCCGGTGCAGGTGGTGCTTGTTCCTGCCAATCCGCAGGAAGTCGTCATCAAGGCCGTGGCCGTGTCGGTGGGCCTGGCCATCTGTATCTACGGGGCGGACCGTGCGCTGTTCGCCTCGTTTGCAAGACCCGGGAATCCGCGGCAAAACACCAAGACTTAGACTCTTCTATTCGGAACGACGAAGCTTCGCGTGACCGAAGGAGGGCGTTGCCGTCTCTGAAGCAGAGCGCTGTCCGAAGATCTTCGAACCGCGTATCGCGCTCGCCGAGTTCCATCCCGCTTCCAACGGCACAGGAAACCCAGCGGGGATGTCCGGAACTTTCAAGTTTGCCCTTTGGCTGGTTGGCGAGCGCTTTCCCGCTCATCGAGATTGCTTCGTGGCCAATGATTGCCGGATCGGCCGCAATGTTGGTTCCACTTGCGTCATTGGTGCTGCTTCATGGAGCGGAATCCGCACAAGCCGGTTGCAGCCACGCGGGTCGCGCGCAGTGAGGCCGGGCGCACGGAAAATCCCGGAAACATGGTCGGACTGCGGTGCGGCCCCTGCACGGAAGCCTTGACTGTAGGGCATGCCACAAATAGCATACAAGGCAACTGTTGTTTCGTATTGAACAACAAGGTTGGGTGGCCATCGGTGCTGCCGGAAACCCCTGAGGGAGAAGAACGTGGAAGAAATCCGCATTGAAGACAACGGGAACATCGGCACCATCGATGCTTCCAAGATTCCGCGTTTTGCCGGGCTGGGAACCTACGCACGGCTTCCGCGGATCGACCAGGTCAAGGCGGCTGACATCAAGGTTGTAGGCGTCCCCTTTGATGCAGGGGTCTCCTACCGGCCCGGAGCACGCTTCGGGTCCACCCATATCCGCGAGTCCTCCCGCTTGCTGCGCCCCTACAACCCGGCATTGAACGTCTCACCCTTCGCCTTGGCCCAGGTTGCCGACGCCGGTGACATGGCCGTGAACCCGTTCAACATCAACGAGGCGATCGAAACCATCCAGCAAAACGCCTTGGACCTCACCTCCGATGGATCCACGCTGGTGACCCTGGGTGGTGATCACACCATCGCACTGCCCTTGCTGCGCGCTGCCACCGAACGCGCCGGAGCGCCGGTGGCGATGCTGCACTTCGATGCGCATCTTGACACCTGGGACACCTACTTCGGTGCCGAATACACCCATGGAACCCCGTTCCGCCGTGCCGTGGAGGAAGGAATCCTCGACACGGAGGCCATCTGCCACGTGGGTACCCGCGGGCCGCTCTACGGCAAGAAGGACCTCGAGGACGACAAGCGCTTCGGCTTCGGCATCGTCACCAGCTCGGATGTCTACTACCAGGGCGTGCGCGAAATCGTCGACAAGCTCCGTGACAGGATAGGCAACCGCCCGCTATACATCTCCGTGGATATCGACGTGCTCGACCCCGCCCACGCACCGGGTACGGGAACGCCCGAAGCCGGGGGGATCACCAGCCGCGAACTACTTGAAATCCTTCGCGGACTGCGTGGGATGAACATCGTCGGAGCAGACATCGTCGAGGTGGCCCCGGCCTATGACCACGCCGAAATGACCGGAGTGGCAGCATCCCACGTCGCCTACGACCTCATCTCGCTGATTGCGGACAAGCACGCCAAGGACAAGGAGAGCAACGCATGAACCAGCGAAACGGAGGGGACCTGGTCATCGAGACGCTTGAGGCCCTTGGTGCCCGCACGGTCTTTGGGATCCCCGGCCAGCATGCGCTTGGCCTCTTTGATGCGCTCTCGCGCTCAAAGTTGCAGTTCGTCTCCTCAAGGGTTGAAAACAACTCCGCGTTTGCCGCCGACGGTTATGCGCGTGCCACCGGCGAAGTGGGGGTGCTCTTCCTGTCCACCGGGCCGGGGGCACTGACCTCGCTGGCCGGATTGCAGGAAGCCTACGCCACGGGCGTGCCGATGGTCGTAGTCGCCAGCCAGATCCCGCTTGACGGACTTGGCGCCCGGCGCAAGGGCATGCTGCACCAACTTGATGACCAAAAGGCCTCCGCAGCCAACGTCACCAAATCCCAGCGTGGCGTGCACCACGCCTCGGGCATCCCCTCGGCCATCCAGGATGCGTGGGCCGATGCCATCACCGTGCCGCATGGCCCGGTATGGGTCGAAGTCCCGCAGGACGTGCTGCTGGCACCTGTCCTTGTACCGCCCGTCGTTGACGCGTTGGCTGATGCCTACGAGCATCCCCCGCGCGTGGAACTCATCGAGGAAGCCGTCCGCTGGTTGGCAACCGCCAGGCGCCCGGTCATCGTCGCTGGGGGAGGGGTGCGCCGGGCCGGTGCCAAGGAAGCCCTGGGCGAGGTGGCCGAGGCGCTCGGTGCGCCGGTTCTTTGCTCTCCCGGGGGCAACGGCGCCTTTCCGTGGAACCATCCGCTGTCCCTGCAATCATGGGTCGAGGACCGCTACGTCACCGAGGTCCTAGAGGACGCCGACGTGCTGATCGTGGTGGGCTCTGCACTGGGGGAAGTCACCAGCAACTACTTCACCCTGGATCCGCGAGGAAAAATGATCCAGATCGACGCCGAGCCACGCGTGCTCGAATCCAACCGTCCCGCGCTTGGCATCCGGGCCGATGCCAAGGCGGCGCTGGAGTACCTTGGCGAGGCGCTGGGCAAGCTTGGGGACAGGGCCGCGGCCGACTGGCACGGACGGGGCCCCGAAGCAGTGGTCGCCGACACCTTGGCCAAGGTCACTGGCCGGCTCGATGACCAGGACCTTTCCAAGGAACGCGCCTTCATGGAGGCCATTCGCACCGCCGTGCCCGATGACATGCAGACGTTCTGGGACATGACCATCGCCGCGTACTGGGGCTGGAGCTGCTGGGACGCCAAGAGCGGGGAATTTCACTCCGCGCAGGGTGCCGGCGGGCTCGGCTACGGTTTCCCTGCAGCCATCGGCGGCGCGCTGGGCCTGCAGGTCGCGGGCAAGTCACCGGAGCAGGCACGGGTGTTGGCCGTCTCGGGCGACGGCTCCGCAATGTACTCGATCGCCGAGCTGGCCACCGCAAAGCAACACAATGCACCGGTCACCTGGCTGATTATCGATGACGGGGGCTACGGGATCCTGCGCGAGTACATGGTCGGTGCCTTCGGGAAGGCTACGGCCACCGAACTGGCGCGGCCCGACTTCGTGGCGCTTGCCGAATCCTTCGGGATTCCGGCACGCTACGTGGAACCGGAAAACGTCGGCGCGGCGCTGGAGGAATCATTCGCGGCCCAGGGCCCCAATGTGGTCGTGGTGAAGACGTTGCTGAAGATGTTTGCCCCGACCCACCTTTGATATCTGGGGGATCCAAGGGGATCCCGGGGCCAGTGAAGCAATGCCTGGCATTGCTTCACTGGCCCCGGGCCGTTAACCTGCAGTGCGCGATAAGCGCAGGGAACCGGTGGGCACGAAAAAGCTTCGGGCCGGCGGAGCCTTGAAAGGACCCGCCGACCCGAAGCCGGAAGCGATGTGATGGCCGTGGTTCTAGCGCAGCACAACTGTGCGGTTGTTGTAGAGGAACACCCGTCCCTCGCAGTGCCATTTCACTGCGTTGGACAGTGCCTTGCATTCGGTGTCGCGGCCGGCCGCGACCAGGTCTTCAGGGGAGTAGGTGTGATCCACGTCCTGGACCTGCTGCGAGATGATCGGGCCCTCGTCGAGTTCGGCGTTGACGTAGTGGGCGGTGGCGCCCACGGTCTTGACCCCTCGGTCCCACGCCTGGTGGTAGGGCTTGGCGCCCTTGAACGAGGGCAGGAAGGAGTGGTGGATGTTGATGGTCTTGCCGGTGAGCTGACGGCTGAGCTCGTCGCTGAGCACCTGCATGTAGCGGGCGAGAACCACCAATTCCACGTCGAACTTCCCGATCAGCTCAAGCAGCCGCGCCTCGGCGGCAGGCTTGGTATCGGCGGTGACAGGGACGTGGAAGAACGGCACGTTGTGCCATTCGGCCAACCCCTGGTGGTCGGTGTGGTTCGAGACCACGGCGAGAACCTCGATGGGCAACTCGCCCAGGCGCGCCCGGTGGAGCAGGTCGTTGAGGCAATGGTCGAATTTGGAGACCATGATCAGCACCCGCTTCTTGGTGCCCTTGGGCGTCAGCGTCCAATCCATCTGGTAGTCGGCGGCCAACGCCCCGAAATCGCTTCGCATGCGTTCGGTCAGTCCTTCGGCCTCGGGCCCGGCAACGCCGACGCGCATGAAGAACTGCCCGGCACGGTGGTCCCCGAACTGCTTGAGTTCAACGATGTCTCGGCCTTCCTTCAGCAGGAGCCCCGTTACCGCGTGGACAATGCCGGTACGTTCCGGGCAGGCGATAGTCAGTACGTGTTCAACTTCCACTTCTGGATCCATCTCAGCACTCCGTTACATTCACGGCGAGTCCGCCGCGTGAGGTTTCCTTGTACTTCGTTTTCATGTCGGCCCCGGTTTGTCTCATGGTTTCGATGGCCGCATCCAGTGAAACCTTATGCTCGCCATTGCCCTGCAAACAAAGACGGGCGGCATTGATGGCCTTGACGCTGGCAATCGCATTGCGTTCGATGCATGGAATCTGCACCAGACCACCAATGGGATCGCACGTCAGGCCGAGGTTGTGTTCGATCCCGACCTCGGCCGCATTCTCCACCTGGGGAGGGGTTCCGCCTAGCACGGCACACAGTGCACCTGCCGCCATGGAACACGCGGAGCCGACCTCGCCCTGGCAACCGACCTCGGCACCGGAAATCGAGGCGTTCTCCTTGAACAGGATGCCGATGGCGGCCGCGGTGAGCATGAACTCGATGACCTTGTCCTCGTTGGCGCCGGCAACGAACCGCATGTAGAAATGCAGCACCGCAGGAATGATTCCAGCGGCCCCGTTCGTCGGAGCAGTCACAATCCGGCCGCCCGAGGCATTTTCCTCGTTGACGGCCAGAGCATAGAGATTGACCCATTCCATGGCCCACAGTGGATCGGGCACCTGGCCCTGGGCCGCGGCCTCGGTGGCACGCAGCTTCTCACGCAAGGCAGGGGCCCTACGGCGGACCTTCAACCCGCCGGGCAACAGGTTTTCGGTGCGCGTGCATCCGTTCTCCACGCATGCCTCCATGACCGACCAGATATGCAGCAGTTCGGAGCGCAACGTTTCCTCGCTGCGCCAAGTGAGTTCGTTGGCCAGCATGATCTGCGCTATGGACTTGGACTCGGTGGCGCAGTGGGCCAGCAACTGGGCCCCGGAAGTGAAAGGATAGGGCAGGGCGGGGGCATCGGAGGAATCCGGCGTGACACCGAATTCCGCCTCATCGACGACGAATCCGCCACCGACCGAGTAATAGACCTGCTCGTGCACCGGGGAACCGTCGGCATCCAACGCGACGAAGGTCATCGCGTTGGGATGCTTGGGCATCGACTTGCGTCGATGCAAGATGACATCCTTCTCGTCATCGAAGCCAATGCGCTGCACCCCGCCGAGCATCAGCGAACCGGTGGCAATGGACTCGGCAACCAATCCAGCCGCCAGATCCGTGTCCACCGTTGCCGGGTCGTGTCCCTGCAGGCCGAGAATGACCGCCGTGTCGCTGCCGTGTCCTAACCCCGTGGCACCCAGGGAGCCAAAGAGTTCGGCCCGGAGGCGGACGACTTTTGACAGCCGCCCGCCTTCGTGCAATTCATCAACGAACCGCTTTGCCGCCTTCATTGGCCCTACCGTGTGTGAGGAGGAGGGGCCGATTCCGACGGAAAACAGGTCGAGTGTGCTCAGTGACATCAGTCGACCTCGGGGGAAAGGTACTCCGTCATGGCGTCAAGGAGCCAACGTGCCGTGTAATCGGCGAAGGAAGCGCGAGGTAGCAACCGGAACGTCGCTTCCCCGGTCCTCCACAGCAGCAGCGGCACCGGGCCGAGCACCGTGTTGATCGCGGTTCCCGGGGTGAAGTTGCGCGGGTGAAGGTCGGCCGCGCAGCCTTTTTCCAGTACGTCCCGGGCCATGGGGCCGGAAAGCTCGATCACGGTGCGGTTGGCCGAGAGGTCGATGACCTGGCCCGGCTCATCGCCCAACGCCGCCACCAGGTCGGGGTACAGCTCGGTGCCTTCCGGTGCCACGGCCAGGAACTCGTCCGGGCCCAGCCACAGCACCGAGGTGCCCTCAACGCTGCCGGCGACTTCTCCGACACCTGCCGGCAACGCACCGCCGACGGCCGAGGCCAATGCCCCGTGTGCCGCCGAACCAGGCTCGGCACGCAGCCCGATCTGTGTGGTGAACGCGATCTCGCGCACCGCCACGCCACGATCGCCGCGCACGGCGCCCTGTTCCATCTTCGTTCCAAGGTGCGCCAACGGACTGCTGCGCAACGTGGAATTTTCTGCCAATACTTGCTTAGCCATCTCGACGGCTCCCTTCGGAATCAAAAAGTACGGTTTCGCCGACGACGACGTCGACCAGCTTGCCATCGACGAAGGCCGAAAGCTCCTCGCCGATGCGTGCACGGCCGTTCTTGATCAGCGCCATGCCAAAGCTGCGTCCCAATGCAGGGGAGAGGTAGCTCGAGGTGACAAAGCCTTCCATCGGCACCGGGGTCGTGGGCTGGGTCAACTTCGCGTCCCGCTCCACGAGCTGGGTTCCTTCGGGCAGGCGCAGGGTCTTGTCCGTCGGCAGCACGGTGACCAGCTGCTTGCGGTCATCGCGAACGTTGTCGGTGCGGACGAAGGATCGCTTGCCCACAAAGTCCTTGACCTTGGAGACAACCCATTCCATGGATGCGTCGTGCGGGGTCACGGTGCCGTCGGTGTCTTGGCCGACGATGATGAATCCCTTCTCCGCGCGCAGCACGTGCATGGTTTCGGTGCCATAGGGGGTGATGTTGAATTCCTCGCCCGCCGCGGCCACGTCTTCCCATACCTTCAGTCCATACCAGGCAGGCACATTGATCTCGTAAGCCAGTTCCCCGGAGAAGGAAATGCGGCAGACGCGCGCTTGGATTCCGGAGGAGAGGGTGGTTTCCCGGAAAGCCATGAACGGGAAGGCCTCGGTATCCAGGTCAAGCTCGGGGGCGAGCTTGGCCAGCACTGCGCGGGATTTGGGTCCCACGACGGCGACGGTGGAGTACTGCTCGGTGACCGAGGTGCACTTGACGTCGAGCTCCGGCCATTCGGTCTGCAGCCATTCCTCCAGCCAATCCAGCACGCCGGCTGCGCCGCCGGTGGTGGTGGTCATGAAGTAGCGGTCATCATCCAGGCGAAGGGTGACCCCGTCGTCGAAGATCATGCCGTCGGCCGAGCACATCAGCCCGTAGCGGGCCAGTCCGGGCTTGAGCTTCTTGAACGCATTGGTGTACATGCGGTTGAGGAATTCGCCGGCATCCTTGCCGCGGATCTCGATCTTGCCCAGCGTGGAGGCATCCATGAAGCCGACCGACTCGCGCACGGCACCGGACTCGCGGTAGACCGCGGCGTCCATGTCCTCGCCCGCCAGCGGGTAATACCAGGGGCGCTTCCACTGGCCCACGTCCTCGAAGAGCGCGCCGCGCTCGAGGTGCCAGGGGTGGATGGATGTCAGGCGTGCCGGGTCAAAGAGTTCCCCGCGTTCGCGTCCGGCCAGTGCCGAGAAGGCCACCGGGGTGTAGGGGGCGCGGAACGCGGTGGTGCCGATGCCGGCCACGTCGTTGGTGTCAAGGGCCGCGGCGATCACGCCGATGGCGTTGACTCCGGACGTCTTGCCCTGGTCGTTGGCGGTGGAGATGGAGGTGTAGCGCTTCACGTGCTCCACCGAGCGCATCCCGGCGTTGGTCGAACGCAGCACATCGGCCACGGTCTGGTCACGCTGGAAATCAACGAAGTGGTTCTTGTAGTCCCCGTTTTCCGAATCCAGGGTCGGCACCAGCCACACGGCCCGTGTCAGGCCGGGGGTTTCCACCGGGGCACTGGGCACCGAGGCGGTGACGCTGAAGCCGGCGGCGGTTGCAGCGTCGGCGCCGGCGCGGGCGCCTTCGGCCAATGCCGAGGCCAGCTCCAGACGTCCGTTCATGGCGCCTGCGGTCTGCTGGTTGGGTACCGGGTGTGCCGGGACGAAGGCCGAGAGCGTATCGCTCCAGCCCAGGCGGCGCTCGCGCTGGGAGTGCAAGTGCACCACGGGGTTCCAGCCGCCGGAGACGGCCAGGACGTCCGCGTCGATGGATTCGGTCTCGCCGGTCAGGGCGCCCTCGGGGTCGATGCCGCTGATGATGACCGAAGCCAGCGAGCCGTCGTTTCCGGCCTCAGTGTTGGCGACGACGGAACCGACAACCACACGGACACCACGGGAGGAAAGTTCCGTAGCGCGGATGGAAGGCTCTTCGCGGGCATCAACGACGGCTGCGACGGTGGTGCCGGCGGCGAGCAAGTCCTCGACCAGCGCGTAGGCCGAGTCGTTGGTGGTGGCCACGACGATCTGCTTGCCGACCTGCACGCCGTAGCGGTTCAAGTAGGAGCGTGCAGCAGCGGCGAGCATGATTCCCGGGCGGTCGTTGTTCTCAAAGACCAGCGGACGTTCGTGGGCGCCGGTGGCCAGGACGACCTGTGCGGCACGGATGTGCCAGATGCGCTCGCGGGACACCCCGGCACCCAGCTCACCGGCAAGGTGGTCGGTGCGGCGCTGGACCGCGACGACGTAGTTCGAGTCGTAGCTGCCAAAAGCGGTGGAGCGCGCCAGGTAGGTGAAATCCTCGGCTTGTGCCAGGACCTCACGGGTTTCGGAAATCCACGCAGCGGCGGACTTCCCGTCGATGGTTTCGGTGGAGGCCGAGAGCAGCGAGCCACCTGCCTCTGGCTGCTCGTCGATGAGCATGACGCGGGCTCCGGACTTGGCTGCCTCGCGGGCAGCTGCAAGCCCTGCCGGGCCGGCCCCGACGATGAGCACGTCGGTGTGCACGTGCTTGCGGTCGTAGACCGCTTCGTCGGTGCGCGGGTCAAGCTGGCCAAGACCCTGCAGCAGGCTGATTTCCATGCCGTCGGTGAGTTCCACCGTGGTGGCCGTGACCATGGATTCGTTGACGTGGCCCTCGTAGCGGGCGTGGACCTTGATCAGGGCGTTGGACTCCTCCACGCCGCTGGAAACGATGCCGCGCGGACGCTTCAGGTACAACGACGGGCCACAGGCACGGATGCCCGCGCCGAGCATGGCCGAGGCCACGGTGTCCCCGGCGAACCCGTTCACGGACTTACCGTCAACGGTGAAGGTGATTTCCCGGCCGCGGTCGATGCGGGCGGATGCCGCGGCTTCTGCGCCGAGTCGGTGCGAAGAAGTGATGCTCACTTGGTTCCTCCCTGAGCTTGTGCGGTGGTGGTGGAGATGGGTTGCGCGGTGCCTGGCTTGTAGACGGCCAGGAACTCATAGGTGGTGGTGTCGCGGATGGCGTTGAACCAACGGCGGCATCCGGCGGAGTGGACCCAGCGTTCGGCCAGCGGGCCGCGGGTGTTCTTGCGGTAGAACAGGAACTTGGCCCATTCATCGTCGGTCAGTGCATGCGGATCTTCCGGGTAGGCCACGTGGGCTTCTCCGCCGTAGCCGTATTCGGTCTCGTTACGGGGCCCACACCAGGGGCATTCGATGAGCATCATGGTTGTATGGATCCCTTCTAGTGGGCCACGGCTGCGGCGCCGTGTTCGTCGATGAGGTGGCCGGTTTCAAAGCGGTCAATGGAGAATGCGGCATTGAGCTCGTGCGGCTCGTCGTTGGCGATGGTGTGTGCCAAGGTGAACCCGGCTCCCGGGGTTCCCTTGAACCCGCCGGTGCCCCAGCCGCAGTTCACGTACAGCTGGTCGATAGGGGTCTTGGAAACGATCGGCGAGGCGTCCATGGTGGTGTCTACGGTGCCACCCCAAGTACGCAAGACGTGTGCCCGGCCGAAGATCGGGAAGAGTTCAACGGCCGCGGCCATCTGCTCCTCGATCACGTGGAAGGCACCGCGCTGGCCGTAACCGTTGTAGGCATCAATGCCGGCGCCCATGACCAGTTCGCCCTTGTGTGCCTGGGATACGTAGACGTGGACGTGGTTGGACATCACCACGGTCGGGTGGACCGATTCGTTGAGTTCGGAAACCAGTGCCTGCAGCGGGTGCGACTGGATCGGCAGGTCGAAGCCTGCCTGCTCCGCCAGGGTCGAGGAGTTTCCAGCGGCACACAGTGCGACCTTGCCGGCGTGGATGGTGCCGCGGCTGGTCTTGACGCCGGTGACACGGTTTCCGTCCTTGAGGAAGCCGGTGATTTCGCAGTTCTGGATAATATCCACACCCATTTCGTCGCACTTGCGGGCGAAGGCCCAGGCGACGTGGTCGTGCTTGGCAATGCCTGCGCGCGGCTGGTAGGTAGCGCCCATGATCGGGTAGCGGATGTTGTCCCCGATGTTGATGATCGGGCACAGTTCCTTGACCTGCTCGGGGGTGATCCATTCGGCGTCCACGCCGTTGAGCTGGTTGGCTCCGACGCGACGCATGGATTCACGGACATCGCCCAGGGTGTGTGCGAGGTTCATGACCCCGCGCTGGGAGAACAGGAAATCGTATTCCAATTCCTCGGGGAGCTGCTCCCAGAGTTTCAGGGACTTCTCATACATGCCTGCGGATTCGTCCCACAGGTAGTTGGAGCGAATGATGGTGGTGTTGCGGGCCATGTTGCCACCGGCCAGCCAGCCGCGTTCCAGGACGGCGATGTTGGTCATGCCGTGGTTCTTGGCCAGGTAGTAGGCCGTGGCCAGGCCGTGCCCGCCGCCGCCGACGATGATGGCGTCGTAGGAGGACTTGGGCTCCGGGTTCCGCCAGAGGAATTCAGGGTGCTCGGGGAGAAGATCAGCCATTTTCTTATGCTCCAATCGGGGCGAGGTTCGGGTACAGCGGGTGTGCATTAGCCAAGGCATGCACACGGTCCTTCAAGGCAGCCAATGTTGCCTCGTTGTTTTCCTGGGTGCCCGCAATCAGGGTCTCGGCAATGATGTCCGCGACCTCCACAAAAGCAGCCTCGGATAAACCACGGGTAGCCAACGCCGGGGTGCCGATACGCAACCCGGAGGTCACCATCGGCGGACGCGGGTCAAAGGGGACCGCATTGCGGTTCACCGTGATCTCGACCTTCGCCAGCAGGTCTTCGCCCTGCTGGCCGTCAAGTTCGAAGTTGCGCAGATCCACCAACACCAGGTGCACATCGGTGCCACCGGTCAATACCGAAATACCGACCTGCGCCACATCGGGCGCGCACAAACGCTCGGCCAGGATCCGCGCACCGGCCAAGGTGCGCTCCTGACGCTCCTTGAACTCCGGGGTTCCGGCGATCTTGAACGCGACGGCCTTGCCGGCAATCACATGCTCCAACGGACCGCCCTGCTGGCCCGGGAACACCGCGGAGTTGATCTTCTTGGCAATCGCCGCATCGTTGGTGAGGATGATCCCGCCACGCGGACCGGCCAAGGTCTTGTGCGTGGTGGAGGACACCACATGGGCGTGGGGCACCGGGGAGGGGTGCAACCCGGTGGCGACCAGTCCGGCGAAGTGCGCCATATCCACGAACAGGTACGCGCCGACCTTGTCGGCGATCGCCCGGAAACGCTCGAAGTCCAGCTGGCGCGGGTAGGCGGACCACCCGGCAACAATCATCTTCGGGGAGTGCTCGATGGCCAGGGCCTCGACCTTGTCCATGTCCACCACCAGGGTGTCCTCTTCAACACCGTAGGGAACGATGTTGTACAGGCGTCCGGAGAAGTTGATCTTCATCCCGTGGGTGAGGTGCCCG
>NZ_BAABLK010000082.1:0-11805 GCF_039544305.1 Paeniglutamicibacter antarcticus | reverse complement strand
GGTTCAGTGCTTTGTTGCCTTCGGCAATATAGCGTTTCTTGACTTTGTAATAGGACGGTCGGCTGATGCCCAGTTGATCGCAAAATTGCGAGATACTGAGGGAGTCTGGCAGACCCGGATCGAACTCGATGATTTGACGGCGTACCGACGCCGATAATGTATTTGACACACAACATTATCAAATAATCCGAGGTCAGCTCCGGGTCTGCCACACTTTTGATACCTGTCAGCGATGTTATGAGAGATCATGTAAACGATGTCTTGAGTGATGCTGTAAGCGATGACCTGAGAGATCACATAGTCGCGGAATCGATCAGCTGTGGTCGAATTAACCCGCGCGCCACGGATGAGCGGTTTAAGTTGAAAGGCTTAAGTATCGTCAACGGGGCGCAGACATCTGGTGCGCTTGCTCGAGCGAAAAGAAGTGGCATTGCGCTAGAGGATGTCAGGGTCACCGTTCGCGTAATTTCGACAGCCGGGCATGATGCTGACTTCGGAAAACAAGTGACGCGCAAAACAAACACTCAAAACCAGGTCACAAATCGGGAGTTCGTTGCGCTGGATCCGTACCAGCTGGAACTGAGCGAAATATTGCATGCCGAGGGAATTCTTTATAGTTTCCGTAGTGGGCAGTCACTTGAAAGTGAAGAGCATAAATTTGCGTTTGATCTCGAGGAAGCCACGCGCGCGCTGGCTTGCCTCTCAAGCATTGACAACGCAACGCGTGCCAAGCGTGAATTGGGTCGAATGTGGCTCGACATAAAAACGAACCCATATCTTGAGCTGTTCCCACGAAACCTTGAACCCGCAAACATGTACAACGCAGTGCGTTTTTGGCGCAGTTTTGGAATGGCGCTCGACGATGTCAGCAAAACCCTTGAAAAGCGTGGGGCAAACATAGCGAAGAACTCCTTGTATATGGCCTGTGCGTTGTTTATGCAGACGGCGCGATCAAAAGGCGTAGCTTTTTCGAGTTTTGAATGGGATGTTGAGGGATGGATTTCGGACAACACCCCAGATATTGAGCGCCTTGTGGGCCTCATCGTCGATACGCACGAGGTAGAGAACTCAAGTGGACATGCGATGGCGTTCTTTAAGAATCAGCAAAAGATGGCGTCATTTGCCAGTCGCGTTGGACGAGAATTCCGCGCAATTAAAGCGACCACTTTACCTAGCGCCTGAGGTTCCGCCCCGACTGTTGGCAGTGGCATTCGCCGCGGCTGCGTAGTCCCGGCGGGCACCCTGAAGACGGAGTTTGCAATGCCCGTCGGGGTAGCGTGGTTTCAGAAGCGGTAAGGGTCGTTTCTGAAACCACGCTGTGAATTTAACAAAGAATTTTTTGCCTGTCGTGTGATGTCTCAGGGGACCTGTGACAGTTGATGTATCAGGACTTTGGTGACAGTTGCCCTGATTGCTGGTCCTTGCCAAAGAGCGTGCGGGACTTGGTGATTCCAACGTAGGTAGTGCCTGTTGGTGGCCACGCAAAGTCTGCAAGGACCTCGTCTTGGGTGTTGTTGAAGATAACGCCACCGGCATCCCAACTCGCGATGACGGTTCGTCCGCTCATCGATGCGGTCAAGGAAAATATGGTTCGCCCGATGTCGACGACGCCGTTGGGATAGGCGTTCAGCTTCCGGCTTCCGGTGCCGGAGAGATGGGTGATGCTGCCGGTAGGTCTCGTTTGGTCGATGGTCGCCAAGATGGTTTCCTTTGCCGCACCGATAGCTGTCGCTTCTGGTTGTTCCGCGGCTGCCAGCAGGCGTTGGGCAACGCTGAAAAGTCCGGCTCCGGGTGGATTGAGATCCGGAAGGCCCGGGATGGGTTCCGGTCTGGTCGGGCCAGATTCTTTTCCCGGAAGATCCGTGCCAGCTAGGCAGATGAGGGGGCATGCTTTCCAAGGGACACCATTTTTTCGTGCATGCTGATCGTCCATTGGCCCGGCCCGGGATGATTCCAGTGGGGCACGCACCTTCAAGGCTTCGTCCTTGCGGTCCTCGGTGAGCAGGCTGGGTGAGGTCTTGGGGCGGCGGGAGCGTGGCTCCATGACCGCGGATTGAACTTCGTCCCGTGCCCTGGCCCGGATCGCATAGAACGTCTTGCGGCTGATGCCGCGGTCGGTGCAGAACGTGGAGACAGCGCCGCGTGGGGCGTCACCGGGCCACTGTGCGATGGCGAGGCGGATGCGGGCGTTGACAGGCTCATTCTTGTTCACTGCTCATTCTTTGCCCAGTCGCCACGGCTTGGTCAAAGAGCCATTAACGCGACAGAAATGTCACCACCAAAACCCTTGAAGTGTCACCATTGTCTTGAGACATCACAGTTTTAGCCTGACGTCTGTTGCAGGGCATGGCGAAGCCACTCTCCAATCTCGGTTTCAGGTCCGAAGCGTTGAACCGAGCAGATTGCCGCGGGCGAAGTACCCGATCAGGGCCCAGTGTGGCAGATCGGTCGCCATGCGTTCCCTGTAAGTCAATGCGTCGCCGCCAAGACATTTGGGCTCCAGCCGAGCATGCTCGGCCAGGACTTGGGACGAACCAAAATCTCGGGGTTGAGACGGAACGCCTGCTGCACCGCCTGCTCATACAACCACAGGGTGTGCGTTGGTGCTGCTGCCCTTCGCAGCCAACGGCGCACCGTTGCAACGGGCCGCCCCAAGACTGCTCCGATGTCCGCTGCCGGAGGCCTTGGCCGCAAGTGCTGTACCGATGACTTCGAGGGAATCTGCGCGTCGTACCAACAGCACAGGGGGCAACAGCACCTGGGTGCGGCTGCAACCTCCACACCGGGCGCGGCACCGTCGCACGCTCAACTGTTAATCATCCGAGCCACGTACGTTCCGGTGGCGGGCGTGCCCGTAAGGGTGCAGCGGTGTCGTGCATCCGGGCATCCGGGCATCCGGGCATGCGATCAGCGCTCATGCAAATGACTCTTGCCCATCGTGCACCTATTCGTGAAGGGGGCACTTGGTGTCGATTGGTAGCTCCTGGCCGACAAGTCTCTGCCCGGCATCGGCAGGAGGGACAAAACCATCTTGCCAGCCGGCTGGCCGCGATACGTGCGCGCTGATCGAGGCCATGGGCACGGTCGTCATGCTGACGCCGACAATGAACCATGGACAGTGGAGAGCGGCATCGTCACGGAACCCGACTATCGGCGGTCATCCA
This sequence comes from Paeniglutamicibacter antarcticus, assembly GCF_039544305.1. Lineage (NCBI taxonomy): Bacteria > Bacillati > Actinomycetota > Actinomycetes > Micrococcales > Micrococcaceae > Paeniglutamicibacter > Paeniglutamicibacter antarcticus. The sequence goes on along the minus strand of NZ_BAABLK010000082.1, from coordinate 8,641 downwards.
ACACGCCGCATAACAAGCAGGGAGGGTAGCGCAACCTACCGGAATGGCGGATGGCCATGGCCTCTGAGCAGTCGACTCGTCGAGTTACCTCGAATTATAGAGCTCCCTACCTCAACCCAGGCACACGTGCGTCAGGGACACCGGGTCCGTGGTGGAAGCCCAGCGAGAGCAACAGCGCCGGCGCGGATGTGCGCCGCGAAGAAGTCGCGTCCCTGGCCGGGGAAGAAGTCCTCGTGTCGACGTCCGGCTCGCCAATGGCGGGGAGGAAATGCCTACGAGCACTTGGGCAGCTGGGTGGCCCATCTTCTCACCGTACATCGAGAGGTTAGGCGAGCGCGGGACAGTGAGCGTGTCGCATCAACAGACGGGGTCGACACGCAACTCCCATCGACCGGTGAATAGCCAATGTTCATTCAAATACTAGCTGATGCGATAGCGTCTAGAATGATAAGTCGGAATCTTGGAAATTTGGAGGCAACGTGGCTAGACGGCTACTTGGGCTATCAACCGGATGGCTGGTACTCGCTGTCGTGATCGCAATCGGTCTCGCGATAGGCATGTTAACGTTGGCCGCGTCCATCAAAACAGGTTTTTGGTCCTTTCTTTGGTCGGGCGTTGGGTCAGCTTTGCTTTCAACGGCGCTCGCGCTGGTCATCTCAGAGATCGTCCTCAAACCACTTCTCGTGCGGGACCTGCTGGGCATGACACAGCTGAGAGACCGCATCGCCGATATTTCGATGAGAGATCTCGGCCCGGCGAATCGGGTGCGCTGGGAAGAGCTCTACTCGTCGGCCAAGGACATCGACTTGGTGGTCGACTCACCTACGGTCTGGATGGAACGGGACCTCGAGCGGGTCGTCGCGTGCGCGAGTAGAAGATCTCGTGTGCGAGTGTTCTTACCTTCGACTGACGGACCTTTGCGCGACGAGGTGAATGGAACGGAATCGGGGCTCAGAGAGGCCTGGATCCGGCGTCAAAACAAGCACGAACGAGCGGTGCTCGAAGTTTGGTATCTCAAGCTGGAGCCAACTTCATTCATGGGACGGTTCGATGATGAGGTTGTGGTGGCGATCGACGCGGGTTTACCAATCGAGACGAAGTCGAAAATCTACCTACACCTTGGCACTGAAGGCACATCTGACGTGCAGACGTGGATCAAAGATCGATGGCAATGGGCAGATTCCGACGTCGAGGGGACTTTGGCCTGGGCGAGCCCCAAGCCATTGCCCGAACCAGCTGAAGTGCGCAAAAGTCTCGGCACGAAACTTAAGGACACAGGAGGCCCATCTTGAATGAAACACGCTCGCAGGACATAGCGCTCCAAGCCCTGCTCGATGGTATCCATATGGGACAGGTCGTACTGCCGGATTTCCAACGGGATTTCGATTGGTCGGATGGAGATGTTCGTGCTCTGTTGGCGACGGTCCTGATGAACTGGCCTGTCGGGAGCATTCTCCTCATCGAAGGAGTCAGCAATCGTGAGTTCTACGCTCCAAGGGAGTTCGAGGAAGCCCCAACTCAGCCGACAGACATCGTTTACATCGTCCTCGACGGGCAGCAGCGATTGACTTCCCTGTACCATGCGCTGTACGGGCGCGGGCCGCTCCGATACTTCTTGAAGATCGATCATTACGCGGACTACGGTGACGTGAGCGCCATCGACGAGCTTCTCGTCAGCCATACCGAGGAGACTTGGTCAATGCTGTCGACTCCGGAACTACAGCGTGCCAATGATTTGATTCCTCTAACAGCGCTCGCGTCACCAGACAGTTTCTACGAGTGGAGGGATCGTCTAGAAAGTGAACCCGCAGAAATTGTCTGGCTCACAGCAATGTATCGCAAGTACCTTGCGCATCTGCCAAAATTCCGTGTTCCCGCAGTGATCGTGGATAGTCGTATCTCACCGGTCGCGATCGCTCGAGTGTTCCAGAGAGTCAACCAGGGTGGAATGAAACTTGGAACATTCGATCTGATGGTCGCGAAAACCTACTCGCCAACATTCAACCTACGCGCGGCCTGGGAGAAATCGAAAGTTGATCATCCATCGCTGAATAAACATCTACGAGACGATGGGTTGCCGATCCTTTCCGTTCTCGCGCTTCTAGAGCTTGGAAACGTCCGTCAGAGTTCAGTGCTGAAGCTACCCGAAGGGAGGGTCATCGACAACTGGGAACAGGCTGCGCGACACTACGCCACCGCTATTGAGTTCGTAGAAGAGGAATTCGGCGTTCTCAGCTCTGACTGGCTCCCCTACGGCCAGATGCTCACAGTTCTGGCGGCCGTTTCTTATGAAAGGGATCTCCGTAGCATGCGCGACGTGGTAGCGCGCTGGTTTTGGACGACGGGCTTCGGACATCGGTACGACTCTGCGTCAAATACCCGCGCTGTCGCTGACTACAAGAAGCTCCGGGGTGGGGATGAAGCTACCTTGGAACAACTGCGGTTCGTCATTGAGGAGATGGTCGAATCGACAAAAGGGAAACGAGGGGCGGTCCACCGGGCCTACTTGTGCGTTCTCGGTTCGAGCGCCGCTAGCGAGCGGCGTGTTTTCAACACCGCCCCCACTCCGGCGTCAATATTTCGGCGACGTACCGGGGCACCTGCTCTACACCTCCGCACGCTGACTTTCGCGATCCAGGATGGAGAATCTAACCGTGTCGATTCAATCGGCATGGCTGATGTCGATCCCGACCAGTACTTCAACGCGGCTGAAAGACAGATCGAGCGTGTTTCCGAATTCCTAAAATCCAATGCTGGGATCGATGCTCGGATCGTAAGCGAAGCTGAAGAAGAGAGACGAATCGCGGAATCGGTTTCTCGACCTGAGGGAGACCCGGATTCGCCATCCAACCTCCAGAGCTAGTAGACCGCGAGAGAGCGGTATGCTGCGTGATATTGTTGGCGCTGAATTCCAGGATCGCGACTTTAGACGGGCGACCGCGAAAGCAGGGGGAGATCACATAGCCGACTGTCTAGAGGGCGGGCTCCTCTACACTTAGGGCGTTATTGGGTGCCAGTGATTATGTCCTTAGTAAACGCGGAAAGTCATTGAGCAAAGCGGGCATCTCACGGTCGCCATGAGCACAAACGATTCACGCGAGCTCCTCACTCGCACTCACTGCAAACCTGAATGAACACTGATGCGGCTGGCGGTCATTTGGCGGAATCTGGAACCAGGGTTACCGCGAGTGCTCATCACCTCTGGCGAGGTCAATAGCTGCGGAAGAATTGCCACTTTCCCGCACGTTGCAGAGGGTTAGAAACGCTTCCAATCGCCCGATGGTCGGACCTGCTACGATCGCACGGAAGCTCACGATCGTCTGAATAGAGAACCGTGGAAAGCCCTGCATACAGAAGTTATTCCGTGACTGAACGTGATGGATTTCCGCTTCAACGTCTAAATTCTACTTTTTCTATGAGGGGCTGGTCACGCAGGCTGTAGCGCGTGACCAGCCCCTCATCGTTTAATCGAAAAATGAACACAGCCACCAATTTGGAACGTCAGAGTATTAGCTACGGATAACTGAAGACCCACGCGCGTCCGATATGACAGCTTCAATGCCTATAACGCCTAGGCTCGTCTTGGCTAGGGAAACTTTAGAAACATGGGAAATGACGTGCACTGTGAGCGATGAGAACGATAAGAGTATTGAACTGATTGTGATGCCGGACCTTGGGATCCCTGTCGAAGTAGATAGCGACGGTCCACGCCCAGAAGATGGCACCAACCCAAGCATCAAGGCCATGATGGATGAACAAGACGGGGAAGCGGTGCAATTTGCTATCTCGTTCCTAAAAAAGGTCATTCGACTCCGAGGTGTGCGCATTGACAGGGCGCAATTCCTCAAGTCGGAACTCCACAAGAGAGGTATCGGAGCTGCCGATATTGACAGGGCAATCAGTGAGAACCCAGCAGTAGCCGGCATTACACCAGCCATGCTTGACGAAATCGCCGATAGCGCGATTGACTTCGAGACTGCAAAGTCATCAGCATTGTCATTTGCTGCCGGACTACCTGGCGGTATTGCGATGATCGGAACAGTGCCTGCTGACATTACACAGTTCTACGTCCACGCCTTCAGGGTCATGCAGAAAATCGCATACATTTATGGTTGGCAGTCGTTCCTGAAAGATATTGAAGACATCGATGATGAAACCTTGGGTATCCTTGCAACGTTCCTCGGGGTAATGATGGGGGTCGGCAGTGCGTCGGCCTCATTGGGTGCCTTTGCCGTTCAGATAGCCCGTCCAGCTGTCCAAAAGAAAATCGCGAGTGTCGCACTGACCAAAACCGCGTGGTACCTCCCGATGAAGCAGACGCTGAAGGTCATTGGTGTGCAGGTGACCAAGCAGAGCTTCGCCAAGACTATGAGCAAGGTCGTTCCAGTCGTGGGAGGCGTGGTCTCGGGAAGCCTTACCTTCGTTACTCTTAATACTCAGTCGAAACGGCTTATGAAGCACCTCCGGGAACTGCCGCCGCCGAATGTCGATGCGGAGGCCTACCTTGCAGCTGTGAAACTCGCCGATGAAATGGCGCCAAGCAGCACAAAAGACCTTGTAGCTAGGCTCGGCGATGTCAACTCGACGGTCAAGGAAACTGCCTCTAGTGCGGCGGAAATCTTGGGCACCGGTGTAGCAAGTGCGGCTGGCACCGTGACACGCCCGTTCCGGAGCGTGGACATAGACGGGGACGGGATCCCGGATGAGCCGCAGGCGCTCACCAAGGTCAAGGGTGTCGGGGGCGTCATCGCCGGGAAGGCGAGCTCCGTGGGAGGAAGCGTCGCAGGATTGTTCAAATCGAAGAAGCACGGCGAACAAACGGACGACGACTCCGTGATTAGCAGGTCGGAGGCCGTTGAACAGTAATCCGTGACGGCAGAGGTTATTCAACTGGGAAACGCGGTGGATTTCCGCTTCAACGTCTAGTCGTGTTCCGGCCTAATGTCTCCTCGCTCATGTTTTAGATACGGCCCCGCTTGCTTCGGCAATCGGGGCCGTACCTGCATGTGCGTGGAGCGGATATCGCGCGGTACTAGTTGTCCTCCGCCCACCATGAATGTCACGGTGAAATCACGCCAAGTTAGCGGGATGTAGGAGGGTCGAAATTTGCGACTACCACCCTCTCGTGAGGTTACCCATTCTTGGTACTATGTAGGCATGGCTCAGAACACCTCAATCAGTCTCGACGACCACTTCACGGGTTTCCTCGCCCGTGAAGTTGCGACCGGGCGGTACCGGTCTGCCAGTGAAGTTGTTCGCGCTGGCCTTAGGTTGCTAGAAGACCAGGAGACGCATATGGCGGCGCTGAGGGTAGCGCTGATTGCGGGCGAAGAGAGCGGTGAACCTGAGAACTTCGACTTCGACGCCTTTGTCGCGTCGAAGAAGTCATGAAGAGCATTCGTCTCACACTGGCCGCGCAGCAAGACCTCTCATCGATCTGGGATTTCACTCAGGAGCGCTCGGATGAGAATCAGGCTGAGATCTACGTATCCGAGTTGAAGGCAGCGATCGAGCGCATCGCCGCTGACCCTCATCGTGGACGGGATTGCGGCGACATTCGCGAGGGATACCGTCGCTACAGCATCGGCAGCCATCTGGTCTTCCATGTCGAGAGAACCGACAGCGTCGACGTGATCCGCATCCTTCACCAGCAGATGGATCCTACACGGCATTTATAGGCGGTGCTGCTGGTCAACGAAAGGTTGCTCTGTACCGGAACGCGGTGGAGTTCCGTTTCAACGTCTAATCACGTTCCGGACGGACGTCTCCTGAGGCACGTTTCAGACACGGCACCGGTTGCTTTGGCAACCGGTGCCGTGTCTGCTTGAGCGTGAATCGAGATCTTCTTGGGGCCACAACACCGTGCCGTGTTTAGACTGGCTTGGTCAATGGCTTCCAGAAAGGCGAGACGGCCTTGATCCCTTGCTTTGAAGAGTCACCCGATGCGTAGTCTGTTTGCAGGCATACGCTGAGCCCGCACGTCGCGCATGTCGAACAGTCTCCAAATAATGGCGTCGAAGGTGGCCCTCTCATCAGGTAGCTCGCACATCTGTAATCCACGAGAACGGTGGGCGTCGGATCAGGGAACGGCTACTCCCGTGCACGTCGCACGGCAATGAAGCGCCGGTTCCCATATGTTCGCGACATCATCCGAGCACTGGGTGATCCTGGTGGGTTCTTTTCCGAGGCTGCGAGTCCGGAGCCTTGGCTGGCACGGGGCGACGTTGACGTGGTTTTCTTGGTGAGCGAGGCAATCTGCTTTGGCCGACAGTCACTCATGAACGAATGATCACCACGCCTATGGGAAACTATCACCACACCCCACACCCCACACCCCACGGCTATGAAGTCGGCATGAGTGCGGTCCCGGTTGAGTTCCGCCTTAACAACTGAGATGCAACGCTCTGAACCCGAATCGCGGTTGCAGGGAAAAGGCGCGTCTCACCCTTTAGCGGCCGCTGGATCTTTACGCTGATCCATTAGATGGTTAACGGGAAGATCAATCCGACACTTATGAAGGAGCACGCAACCATGACTTTTAATGTCTACCTTTCCGGTGAGATACACACCGACTGGCGTGACGAGATCCAGCGCGGGGCACAGGCTGCCGGGCTGGATGTGGAATTCACCGCGCCGGTGACAGACCACCCCGCAAGCGACGCCGCAGGCGACCATCTCGGCGAGGCCTCTAGCCAGTTCTGGCGCGACCACCAGTCCTCCAAGATCAACGCCATTCGGACGCGCACCCTGCTTGAACAAAGTGATTTGGTGGTGGTGCGCTTCGGGGACAAGTATAAACAGTGGAACGCCGCCTTCGATGCCGGCTACTGCGCCGCGCTGGGCAAGCCATACGTGACTCTGCACGATGAGGACATCGTCCATCCGCTCAAGGAGGTCGACGCCGAGGCTCAGGCATGGTGCAAGACCACCGAGCAAGTGGTGCAGACACTGACTTACGTGCTCAAGGCATAAGTCCGCTGTTGCTCCGTGGCGCAACGCGGTGGAGTTCGGCTTCAACGTTTAGCCTCTTCAGCCTCAGGGACACTTCGATGGAACGCTCTGCGCCTTATGGCGGGGCGTTCCATCGTTGTATGGGGCCCGGACATGGCCCCGGAGATGACGGGACAGTGCATGGCAAGGCTCGATCGGGGATCGCGGCTGGCCGGCGAGACAAACGCATCAATGCAGAACAGTCGCGTTCCAGGCATTTCAAGCTCCTGCATCGGTCTGCGGGGATCCCTCTGTGCTCCAGACCGCTTAGTCAGCTCACTTCCCCATCGCTTTGGGGGATCACCGTCCAGGGTTTGACGTGCTTATGCCGCCACTGTGAGGATCAAGGGATGAAGAACCAGATGCGCGTGGCGGCCCGATGAGCCTTTACTCGTTCCACCTCGCAAACATGCCGCTGCTCAAAGCCTTCGGCGGGCTCTTGCGTCCGCCGAAGGCCCTTGGTTTGCGCCACATGGAAGTGCTCGCCGGGATGCAGCTGGGAGCAGCCGTAATCTCCCCGCACCGGATGCAGGTGCGGCGGATGGCGGTGTTTGCACAGTGGGAGGCCGAGGCGGCGCTTGTCGACTTCCTAGCGCAACACCCATTTGGCCGGAAACTGAGCGAGGGCTGGCATGTAAGGCTCGAGTTCTTGCGCCGGTGGGGTGAAGTCCGAGATATGGTCCTGTTCCCGGAAGGTGAAGAGCGGTTGGAGCTCAATGAACCCGTCGTTGCGGTGACGTTGGCCCGCATGCGTCTATTCGAAATGCCCCGGTTTATCCATTGGGGCCGACCCGTTGAGCGTCAGATACGTGACCACCCCGAAGCAATACTCGCCATGGCGGCTATCCGGTTGCCGCGGACGGTTTCAACGTTCTCGATCTGGACCAGCACCAGGGCGATGACAGGAATGGTGTTTGGCCGCGATGACGGTGAGGCTGCTCGCCGCCATACCGAAGCGATGACTGAACGCGATCGCCGGGATTTCCACCACGAATTTACGACGCTGCGTTTCAGGCCGCTGTCGGAGCACGGCTCTTGGGAAGGCCGATCCGATTACGTTCCTTGGTCCGCGTAAATCCTGCTGCCTCCGGGCGCCAGGGTTGCATCGCGGAGATCGACGGGCACCGTTGAACGTTGGAATCGCCACTTTTGTCGTTCGTTGGCCTGCGGTTCGGGCCCGACCGGACTATGGGCCTTGGCGCGGACGATGGTTCGTTCGGTTCCACCGTTATCCTGAAATCGCGGCGGCCGAGAACAATCCAACAATGCGCGGCCGGGTGGTTGTGTTGAGACCGGAGTACCACGGCCGCAAAATTCTGGGTCTCCACATTTAGGCGCCATGGGTCTGGATACCGGCTGCAACGAGTGATTCCCAAGGCCAGTTTCGAAGCGGGGGCAATTATGTCACCGGTGCCCGTCATCGCGGTGCCACGGGCAAGCGAGCCTGCTGTCGCTGAACAGCCTCTTGACCCCCCTGCGGTTCGGTAACAACTGCAGTGCCCGAGGGTTGAATGGGGATCTTTATGGCTCTACTGACATATCCGTGGGCGTGAGCCGCGAGCCTTAACGTCCACACGCCGCTTCCTGCCTAGGATTTTTGACTGACTAAGGTACAAAAATCTAGGGACTGAAAACGGCGTGCAGAAAACAA
>NZ_BAABLK010000081.1:0-10086 GCF_039544305.1 Paeniglutamicibacter antarcticus | reverse complement strand
CGGCCCCACAGCAACAATCAGGGACTGTCGCCAGCCAAGGCCTTGGCCGTGTTCCAACAGCAGTATGTATTGGCAGCAGCGTAAGAAGAAAAATCAATCAAGCTGTCTCAAAAACTTGACGAGCGCAACCGACCATACCTCTGGGGTATGCACTTGGCGATAGGTGGGCCATGAGATTGGTCCTGACCCACGATCATGTGCTGTGGTTGTCAACCTTCAGTGTCGTCCTTTGACGCATAGGACTGTTGGAAAGGGCGCCAGCAGGGTGGAGCGATTTCGTCAATGATGGAGTTCCCGTTCGGGCCGCGAGGTATCGCCGGCAAACCCCCACCAAAGCCAGTCCCGGCCATCTCCCCGGTCACGGCGTAGTTAGGTTTCCGGTAATCCGAGTCAGAAGCATTTCATGAGAGGAAGCAGGAAGGGCAATGAAAGCCCACCGGATTCACATCAAAGTATCTATGATCCTGAATGGATGGAGATGTGAAACGCCGTGATTCCGGTTAAGGGAGGAGCTATAAATTCGCGGGCAGCCGACTCGAGGCAACAGGACGCAGGCCATAGCCCGCGAGCGGTCTACGGCCTGCAGGTAGACGAGGAGTAGAACCAACAGACTAGTAAGCACGATGTCGGTTTGCACACGGGAACGAGCCTGCAACCGCCCACGTACTAAAGGTCAGTATTACGCTTCCTTCGGCGATTCTCATCTTCTGCGAAGGCCTCGGCCATCGCCACACCGATCCCGCCACCGAGCGCTATACCAACACCGATATTGCCCGTCGCGATCCCCAGCATGGTTCCAACCGCGAGTCCAACGGCGAATCCGGCACCCCACTTCCCAAACACCTTTCGGCTGCGGCTCACTATGCTGTTCGAATCCTGTGTCATTTTTCTCCCTAGGTCTATGCGCTAGTACGCGTGTGTGGAATGGAGCTGGCGATTCGCCAAAGTCTTGATCCCAAGAGGAAGGCGAGAATGATGATAATTGCCGGGATGACGAGCCATACCGCTTGGCTGGTCCATCCGATACCGATCCCAGCTGCGTTTGAGGAGGCCGTGACGTCGACTAATAGGAACGTGGCGTGTGCTTCGGCGATCCCACTCTTCTTTAGCGCAGCAAGCATGCCGGCGCCAAAGGACAGCAAGAGGCCCCAGTAAAAAAAGATGACCACGCCGGTGGCGATAATCCCGATGGACCACAAGGGGCGCAGTGTTCCTTCTTTGGCGTAACGCGCTGCGAGGGCAGCGGGCGGTCCCAGGGCGTGGAGCGCGACATTGATGTCTCGCGGGTCTTCGATGTGTTCTTTGCGCAGTGAGCGGATAGCAGGTTTACGTTCCTTAGCTTTGCAGGAATCCTTCGAGGTGCCATTCGAAGCGAGAGAGGTAAAGGGACATCCGCCAACGCTCACGTAGCGAGCGTCGGGAAGCTTCCCGTTTGAGTGGGCTATTTCTCATGGTCTCTTCACGGTACGTCTGAAGCATGGGATTAGCGATGCATTTCCTGTACTCCCCCAGCGACATTCACTTTCCTGGAGTCGGTACTTGAGATGCTGCAATGGAAAAGACTCCACCTGATCAACTTATGCCGCATCACTTGGTTCGTTTTGTTGACCTGAAACGAGCCGCGCCTTTCTAAGGGCGACCAAGAAAAGCTCCACGAAAGGATGCGACCTCCAGTCAAGGTTCCTCTCCGGAACGCTACACAGGCAAAACCCCAAACCTACCATGTTACGTTCAGCTGGTCCGGCTGTGGACCCTTATGTTGAACGCCAACGATAACTAAACAGGCTTATAGAGTGACAACCATGCATTCACCCTTTGAACTAAGAACGCCTCGTCTGTCCTTGCGACCACTGACTATTGAACATACCCAAGCATTGACGGAAATATATGCCGATCCAGAGGTTGCTCGATACATCGGAGGCGACAGGCTGACCCCAGAAGCCATCGAATACCAAGTCGATGGCTTTGCCGAGGAATGGATGGATCGTGGTTATGGACAAAGCGCAGTGTTCCATCGTGAGACTGGAGAATTCCTTGGACGCATTGGGCTGCATTATTGGTCCAACTGGGATGAAATAGAGCTTGGCTACATCCTTGGGAAATCAGCACAAGGACAAGGCTTCGCCACCGAAGGGTCTCAATCCTGGATCGAGTGGGGCAAAGCAAACGAGAACATTCCTTACATCATCGCAAACATTCACCCGGATAATTCAGCTTCAATTCACCGCGCTAAGAAGCTTGGCTTCACCTACGATCGCAATGACACTACGCCCTCAGGACTTCCGACGCTGATCTACCGGCTGGATCTCTGAACACGCAGAACAACAACCTCAAATGCAACCGGTCCGTAAAGTCCCATGGGCGTTGCCCACACGGGAAAATGATGGCTGCACGAAAGAGTGCTGAAATTTGTGTAGTGAATCTCTGACACTGATCCACGTTATCCGTGGAGGAAATCATTCGGGTTCAAGTCACACGCGTAGTGCACCATCTTGTGTTCAAGTCCGTTCAGCAAAACGAACTCCGGATTCCCAGAAGCATTGCCAAAGCCGGACCGCTCTAAGATGCGCTGGGACCCGCGATTGGCGAGTGTCGTCATTGCAGTGATGGTCCGTACACCGCGCTTCTGCCCGAAAGCGCACGCGAGTTTGACTGCCCGCCCAGCATGTCCAAGGCCGGTTGCATTCTGTGCAATGCGGAACCCCAGCGAGATGGAGCCCTCCCTCACATCGACTAGGTTGACCCGTCCGACTAGTCGGTTCTTTTCATCACGAACAATGAAAAAGAAAGAGTGACCTGCTGTTTGCTCGCTTATGAGCGCCTGATTGTTCGCTTTGAATCGTGAAAAGTACTCGTCCCCGCGGTCCGGCACCCACTCAGCAAAATATTCGCGATTGTCACGTTCAAAGGCGAGTAGTTCCGGCAAAACTGCAAGACTGAGCGGTTCTATCATCGTCGTAATCTCGAATTCAGCTGGCACCTCGTCACTCTAACCCAATCGGCAGCCGACCCGCGCAGCAACCTCAAGCGCTTCACAGCACCTTCCTACACGGAGTGCCGTCTCAAGTCGCAGAAAATCATGCTGGAAGTCGACACTACGCTCTTGAAGTGCCCCGATAAGACCGTTCTCCTCCGGGCTTCTGCCTTGCCCGGTAATCAGATCTAGGACAAATCTAGACGCGCCCCCAGCTGAGACTCATTTGCTCGGTCCGCCGGTCTTGGGTCGACGTAGGCCGAGGACCAGAAGAGTGATGCCGACGCCCGCTACGATCACCCCGATGAAGAGCCACATACGGTTACCAGTCATGAAACTCCCCGGGATCAGGTTCATTCCCTGCCCGGCGAATATTCCACCGATGATCACGGCGATCAAACCGATGGCGATGAGGGCGATGCGCCCGACACTGCTGTTCACGTTACCTAGTTTACCCTTGATCACTTTGCGCTCATCGGAAACTACCATCAGATCGGGGCTGCAGCAGAGCAACCTGTCGCAATCAGGATGCTACGTCCAGTGGTTGTAGGATCCCGAGCTTCCTGTCACCATGGGAAAGCCCTGACCTGCGGAGAGATTCCGCCCGCGATCACTCAAATTCTCAGTTTCATGTCACTCTTCTACCAACGCGCCACATGCGGGCGCGGGAAAGAATTTCTGTGATGACATCGGTCTTGGCTTCCGCATAATAGTTCATGTCAGCCCACTGTTGCTGAGCAAGATCCCTTTTTATAGCCGCATAGAGGGCCCGGTCCGCCTCATCCACGCGAAGCCAATCACGTAAGTCCAGGTAGTTGGAAACAACAGGGTTATCCGCAGAAAACACGTGAATGTGAACATCCTTGCTCGGAGTCCTCATCATGCGGTGGCCGGCTTCACGAACACGGAGTACAAATCCCGCTGCTTCAAGCTGGCTCAAGTATGAGTTTTCGTCCGCTACGTCTTCAACCGTCATCAATATGTCGATATTCGGTTTAGCTGCCAATCCAGGGACGGAGGTTGACCCAATATGCTCAACCGTCAGCGCAACATCCCCAACCGCCTCCTTGATGTTCAAAGCGAGGCCATCGAAACGTGAAGACCATTGAGAGTCGTACCCCACAATGACGATTGGACGTTCTTCACGACCGCCTACTCAATACGGCTTCCAAGTGTTCATCGGATTCAGGTTTGATCGATCCATCATGCCAGTGCCCAAACCAGAGCTTGGAATCTCAGAATGCGTGAAAACAGTCGATGAGTGACACGGAACCCGGATGACTGACACGCGGATCCAGACCCTACAGTGATCCCGCAAGTTGCTCCTCTGTGGAACATCAACAGGGAAAGGCCCGAATCCACCATTTTGCATTTACCGGACCCGTCTGCCGACTGGCTTACGAGGCATCCGATGCTAGCCTCACCGAAAGGCAAAATTTCCCTACCGTTCCCTCGAACGGGTAGGCGGACCGATGCTTGGTAGCAGGTCCTGGAGTGCGCCAAGCTGAGCGCATGCCCATTGCATTCGTGCTCGTGCACAGCCCTTTGGTCGGCCCCTCGACCTGGGAGGCCCTGGCAGCCGGCCTTCGGGCCGGCGGACACCGGGTGAGCGTTCCGGATTTGAGGACCTCGCTGACGGACGGGCCGCCATTCTGGCCCCGGCAGGTCGCCGCGATCGTGGACAACGCTGACGATGATCGGGTGATCCTTGTTGGTCACGGTGGAGCGGGCCCGCTTCTACCTGCAACAGGAAAGGCGCTGAAGTGGGTGGCGGGTTACGTCTTCATCGATGCTGGCCTTCCTTTTCCCGGCCGGAGCTGGCTGAAGCAAGCTCCACCCGAACTCGCCGAGCAGCTCCAGGCCATGGTCAGGGGCAGCTGGCTGCCACCGTGGTCGGAGTGGTGGGGCGCAGCCGGCCTCGCAGAACTGCTTCCCGACGCCGACGTGCGGGAACGGTTCTCCGCCGGCTATCCTCGGCTGCCCATAGCCATGTTTGAAGAAGCCCAGCCGCTGGTTTCCGGCTGGCCCGATGCACCGTGTGCTTACCTCCGCCTGAGCGAGGCATACCAGGAACAGGCAGAGCGGTGTAAAGCGCTCGGCTGGCTGACCCCAGACCTGTCCAGCCACCACTTGGCCGTGCTCACGGACCCGGAACCGGTACTCGAAGCTCTCCTCGCCCTGGAACGCCGGATACAACAAGGACCGTCAAGACATAACCGGTGTGGTTCCCTTGCAGGACGCTGTCGTTGACCACAGGGCTGGATTTACGGTTTAGCTCCAATCGCCAACCAGATGTGAATGTTTGCTTCCACAGGTGTGACAAAAAATCGGCAAGTTCGCTTCACTGCTGAACCAGAGCTTTGGACTCCGTGGTTTTCGCGGTTCAAGTTGGATACCATAGGACAGTCAAGTTCTGTTGCCGGCCTAAAGCAACGACTCACAAATCGCATCGCTGTGTGGTTTCTATGTAGCTTAAGCAGTGCTTTGATTGTAAGCTTGCTGTATTGAGGCTGTAGGGAGACAACAACCATGAGCATCACCACGAGCACCGGCAATGCATACTTGAACACCAGCCGGATGGGAATCCGCGAGATTGTCCGACGCCTGAACGCCGCATTGGGGCCAACACTCGTTGCCGGCTTGGCAGGCGCCAAGGACAAGCGAATCAGTCACAAATGGGCCAAGCAGGACGGCCCGGAGCCAAACGCTGCCGCGACCCGTCGGCTGATGGATGGATACCGCGCTTGGTCCGAAGTGTCCCAGTCCCAGGGGGATCATGTCGCACGTCTCTGGTTTATCGGTTCGAACCCTTGGCTCGCCGAGGACTCCCCCGTTGAAGCCCTTATGGAGGATCGTTTCAAAGAACTTCGCGTTGCTGTCCAGGCAATGACCGAAGAGTCCTTCACCGGATGAAGCGTACCTGCACCAAGATCGGGCTTGGGCTCCTCTCCGGACCTGTCTCCGGGGTCCGCATCGCCAATCCGGCCTACGGTCCTCTCGCTCCGCCCGAGCGCGTCGAGAAAAGCCGCACCGGCTGGAGCCGGTGGGACACCATGAGCCGGACGTTGTATATTGCCGAGGACGAGGAAACGGCGTTTCGGGAATGCTTGGCGTGGGCCCGGATGACTGGGGAGCATCAGGCACACGTCAATAAGCTTTCCGCTCTCTTCGGGGAAACTATAGACCAGACCATGCGTGATATTGACGAGGACTGGAAACGTCTTGGGCACATGCAGCCCGGACACTTGCCTGCATCCTGGCGGGATGGGCACCATCTTTACCGAATTCAAATACCAGAAACAGCAGGGTGGTGGATCGACGCCCATGCCCCCGAGACACTCGATGCGCTTTCATTGGCCGCTGGATCCGATCTCGCCCGATTTACCGGACAGCAAGATATCGCCAAGGGTGTGATGTTCACCCACGATCGAGAGGTGACAACGTGGTTGGCCGAACGAATGCGTGAACAAATCCTCGATGACGGTACCGAACCGCTTGGCATCCGCTTCGATTCCCGCATAGCCAAGGGTACTTGCTGGGCGTTATGGATGCGCCGTGCAGACGCCGAACTTGGCAGCGACCCAGTTAAGGCTAATCACGGCGCGGTAATCGGCCCCACGGATCCGGTCATGAAACGGGTGATGACCGCGTACGGCATCCACAGCTAGTAACGCCCTGACCCCAAGGCCTGCTTCACCTGCGGAACCAAACACTTGGCTCACCCAATCCATTATGCCCAGTTGCCGACGCGAACCGGCAAAAGCGGCCACCCTTTGCCAAACGTCCCGTAGGCGGTTCCTTAATCGCCCTGGCGAACATCACTGCTCTCTCCTCGAATAGCAGAAGATTTGGCATTATGGACCGTCCACCACAAGTTTTGGTTTGCCTCACGTCCGGTTCAGAGCTCGTACCCCGAACCGCTCATGGACTCACGTCGACCCCGTTCCGGTACCTCAGGACTGTCACCGCGGTGCTAGCGGCATCCTTCGTTCGGAGCGACCCTAACCGAATCTGATCCAAGGCTGAGATGTGTTCCTTTGCCACCAGCCACGCATGTTGATTCGCGGCTACCCTATTCGTGCCTCCACGGTCGAATGGATCCTGCCTTCCAACTGATGGCTATGCTGGTTGGATGGCGACAGTTATTCTCGTGCGGCACGGCCGCACCAATGCCAATGCGACAGGACTGCTCGCAGGCCGGGCCCCCGGCATTGACCTGGACCACATCGGGATCGACCAGGCGGCCCTGGCCGGACACCGGCTCGCGGCCCTACGTTTGGCCGCTGTGGTCTCTAGCCCCCTTGAGCGGTGCCGACAGACCGCCCAACTCATCCTCGATCGCCAGGCCGGCACCCCCCACGCACCGGTCGATCCGGATCTAACAGAGTGCGATTACGGCCAATGGCAGGGACGGTCACTCAGTGATCTCGCAACCGAAGATTTGTGGTCAGTTGTCCAGTCACAACCAACCGCTGTCATCTTTCCCGGCGGCGAATCACTGTCTGCGATGCAGGCCCGGTCCGTGGCAGCGATTCGCCGCCATGATGCAGCCCTCGAAGCAGAATACGGGCCAGGGGCCGTATGGGTGGCGGTGACCCACGGTGACGTCATCAAGTCGGTGCTCGCCGACGCGCTAGGCATGCACCTTGACCTGTTCCAGCGCCTTAATGTGGGTCCCGCCTCCGTATCGATCGTGCGCTACGGCCCTCATCGGCCGACCGTCTACGCAACCAACACCGACTCAGGGGATCTGTCATGGCTATCCAATGCAGTCCACTCCGGCGATGCTCCGGTAGGCGGCGGTGCAGGGCAGGATGCGCCACGAACCCCATGAGCCTAAGATGCTTGTATGGCTACACGCGTTCATGAGTTCATCTGGCCCGATCGGGTAGTCGTTGGCACCCTTGGCCTTCCGGGGGCGCGCACATTTTACCTGCAAGTACGCGCAGGGAAGCAGATCCTCAGTATTGTCCTGGAGAAGCAGCAGTCGGCCATGCTCGCCGATAAGATCGACGAAATCCTTGACCAGCTCGTCACTTTGGAAGGTAACCCCTTTAGCGTTCCCGCGACTACTCCCCCTGAACTCGTCGACAATGATCAGCTCGAGTCCGTTCAGGAGCAGTTTCGGGCCGGTGCCATGGGCCTAGGTTGGGACCCAACAACGGCACAGGTCGTCGTTGAGGCCTACCCGATCACTGATGTCGATGATGAAGAATCCCTCGAAGAACTTGAACCTGTCGCGACCGAAATGCTGCTGGTGCGCATGCCGGTAGGCTCCGCGCGGGCATTCGCCAAGCGCACCCGCGAAATCGTGGGCGCCGGACGTCCGATGTGCCCGTTCTGCGGCTACCCGATGGACGCCGACGGGCACATCTGCAACGTTCCCGAGACCTGATGCCTGAGCCAGCGCTGGAGAGCGCCGAGCTGACGCTCACCGGCCGCATCAGGACGGCTTCTAACGCCACCTTCCTGGGCAGGATCGGAGATGTAGTGGTCGTCTATAAGCCGATAGGAGGTGAACATCCGCTGTGGGATTTTCCCGACGGAACCTTGGCACACCGGGAGTTGGCCGCCTACTTGGTCTCGCAGGTCATGGGCTGGAACGTTGTTCCGCACACCTGGCTGCGCGATGGCCCGCTGGGTGACGGAATGGTGCAGCTCTGGCAGGATCAAGACCCTACCCAGCATCCCGTGGACCTGATCGCCGCGGAGGAGTTGCCGCGGACGGGTTGGAAGCACGTTCTCGAGGGCCAAGATGAGAACGGACGGATAATCACTCTGATTCACGAAGACCGCCCCGAGCTCAGACGTATGGCGGTGTTCGACGCGCTCGTCAACAATGCCGATCGCAAAGGAAACCACGTTCTTGCCATGACGGGTGGCCACCGGTATGGCGTGGACCATGGGCTTACCTTCCATCGTGACCACAAACTGCGCACGGTCCTATGGGGATGGACGGGAGAGGCTCTCAACGCGGAGGAGCTCGAGGGCATCGATCGCGTCATCGAAGGACTGGATGGCCAGCTGGGGCGGAATCTGGTGGCCCTAATCAGCACCGAAGAAATCTCGACGCTCCGCTTGCGTTGCTGCCGGCTACGCACAGCCCGGACGTTTCCGACTCCGGACGAAGAGATGCCAGCAGTGCCTTGGCCGCTGTTTTAAATCATCGTCTACGGGCCGCGCGGGTGGCCCCACGAGGATGGCATGGATCTTCAGAGACCTGCTGAGCTCATTCGCGAGGGCTGTACCGACTGGCGTGAACACGGTTATAGACCACACTTTGGGTAGGTGCTTGTTCCCGGCCTTAGGGCACGCGATGACCTGACGGGCTGGGAGCCTTCCCTACCGAGAGCTCCCGACATCGGAGCTCTCAGTCGGCGCGTCAGCGGTTGCCGCGCCCTTTGCTCCGGCGGCCCACCGGGCATCCGGGCCTAAAAGGAGCTCTCCTGATTCTTCTGTGAGATCGTTCCGGCCGGCGAATGCGGGTTTATGGCCGCCATCGGAGCACGTGTGAGGGCGATGGCGCATGCGCGGTGAGGTTCGTTTCAGGCTTCTCTGCCACAGAATTGAGTATGTCGCCGAGTGTTGCACTTTCCTGCAAGGCATCGTCAAGATGGATGGATTCGCGTCCGCGGGAAACTGCGACTCAGGGGCAGGGATCGGGCCGATTCAGAGGAACGCATGACATAGGAGATGTCATACGTCATCCACCGGCTGCAGTGAACCGTTGCGGCATGGACAAGCAGGGTCTATTACTGCACGTAGGCCCGGGCCGCTTGGTGCACCCTGAAGGTTCGCAGTGCTGACCGGAGACGCAGCCGAACATGCCAACGGGGATGGTTTCCTCCAAAGTGAATCGCTTCTTTGAAGACCGGGGGCTCCTCTAATCAAGAACTGCGAACGAGCACCCCGAAACGACCGCGCCGGCGTGAGTACGTGGTGTTAGCCTGCTTCTCCGGTGTCTTTCTGAGAAGCAGGCCCAAACATTGTTGCTACAGAACCTTCCGGTGTTATGCGGGCACTGAGCTCGGGATGGTGCAGATCCAGTGCAGGGCGCTCGGAACGGATCCTAGGCACCGAGTGGAAGTTATGCCGCGGCGGCGGGCAGGAAG
>NZ_BAABLK010000080.1:0-8001 GCF_039544305.1 Paeniglutamicibacter antarcticus | reverse complement strand
TTGTTTTCTGCACGCCGTTTTCAGTCCCTAGATTTTTGTACCTTAGTCAGTCAAAAATCCTAGGCAGGAAGCGGCGTGTGGACGTTAAGGCTCGCGGCTCACGCCCACGGATATGTCAGTAGAGCCACTTTAAGTTTCCCCGGGCTCGGCACGGTAGGACCGTGGAACCAGATCCGCACCTGCGACATTGTCCAGAAAATCCGCATCGATGGGTACCCCCGCGCGCAACACACTGATCTGTCCCGTTGATTCGAGGATGACGCAGGCAACCTCCGTGCGGTTACGGATCCCGGCCAGGCGCAGCTTGGAGATGATTTCCGTTTCCGAGACATGTGTGCGGCGCAGGTTCTCGGATACGATCTCGCCACCGGCCATCAGCACGAAGGCCTTATTGTTGACCAACGCCATTCCCTTGCGGTATCGGCGCAGTTGTCCGGTGGCTGCCTGCAGGGCGAGCAAGGTGACCAGCCCCAGGGCGCCGGCAGCCAACGTGGGGGTGTACCCGAGGATTGCCCGCCCTACGACCGCACCGAGAGCCACCGCGGCGGCTAGGTCGAAGCTGGAAAGGCTGGCCATCGTGCGTTGGCCCATGACCCTGATCATCACCAGGACCAGGGCGTAGAGAGCCACGGCGGAGAGTACCACTCGCGCGGCATCGGCCCACGTCAGTCCATAGTCAGTCCACATCTTGGCCCCTTCCTGCCTTGTTCCAGCCTAATACCAAAGCTGATCCCCCCGGCGTTTAGCGCACTTGTGCGTCCAATCCCGTTGGCTGCCCGACGTGGCGGAGAGAGTGATCGGGTCCTCTCTGCCGAGGGTGGCTACGCCCCGTTGGAGGTCGGGTTCCACCTGCCTAGCACGGCTGTGCCGCTGCCGCAGGGGACCTCAGGGATTCTGGTGGGTGGTCGGTCAACTGTGTGCGATGTATTCTTCCGTTCTCTCGTTGGCTTTCAACCGTTCCATGCCGGCGGGTTCTGTCGGGACGCCGGTGAGAGGTTCGTCGCCCAGGATTTCCCATGCGAAGAGCCCATACTTCCCGTCGTAGAGAAACATCGACTGGCGCGCAAAGTGGTCCTCCTTCTGGTGGTCGAAAATTCAGGGTGATGGATGCAGTTTGACCGTCGTCGCGCCAAGCGTCGAAAGAAAAGTGGTTTTCTTTGGCCAAAGCTGAGTCGCCGCGTTCCAACTGAGTGTATTTTTCGCCCTCCGGGCTGCCTCGCACGTCGATGGGTCCCACTCCGCCGGTCATCAGCACCGCCATGTCCCGGCCTTCGGCATCTTGGATTCGCAGCGATGTCGAGAACGCCTGGTGCTCTTGCCACGGTTGGAGTTCTTCTTCTTGTAGGTTCCATTCCGCCGGTGTGGTCAGGGTGGAATAACCTTCGGCAATGGCGTGGATAGTGATCTCCGGTGGCTGCGGGCCTCGTTGCTCGCATGCGGTAAGCGAGAGCACGGCAATGACCGCAAGGATCAGGATATTGGGACGCGAACTGGCGAAGTTCATGATTTCCTTGTGATACCGAAGCGAGCGGTCCACCCGGGGACCGGTTGGCGGTAAAGGTTGGATTGATCTTTTGTGAACGCGAGACGGTATTCCAGAGCGGTCCCGCCGGGATCAGCAGGTGGGGCCAAACACCGGCGAGCCGGCCGGGACCAGGACCTTCAAGGCGGCCGGCAGAACCCGGATGTGGGCCGGCAGTGCACCAACCAATTCCCCGTCGGCATAGATGTTCAATGGCTTGCTGGCTCTGATCCGCACCTCGGATCCACGCACGAAGGACACATGGCGTTGGCTCAGGTGGGTTCCGCGGTAGGAGCGCAGAAACATCGCCACGACCCCCGGGATCGAAGCGGTGCCCAGGGAGACCACGTCGAGCAGCCCGTCATCGACCCTGGCGCACGGGGCGATACGCAGCCCTCCGCCGTATTGCCCGGCATTGCCCACGGCAACAAGCCACCCGACAAAGCTGCGCGTTTTTCCGTCGACCTCAACGGTGAAGGATACGTTCCTCCACTGCCACAACGCCTTGATCCCGCCGTAGAGGTACACCAGCGGTCCCAGGTTGAGCCGGGCACGGTTGCCCAGTTCGTTGGCCAGCGCGTCGAAGCCGACATTGGCGACGCCCAGGAAGGGACGCCCGTTGACGATGCCCAGGTCCACGTCCCCGGCCAGGAGCCCAGGTATCGAATGCACGGCCTTGACCGGGTCCAGGGCCAGCCCGAGCCTGCGGGTCGTGTCATTGCCGGAGCCTCCGGCAAGAGCAAGGAGAACTGCCCCGGATTCCCGGGCGCCGGCCGCGGCGGCGCCGAGGAACCCGTCCCCGCCCAGGACCGCCACAAGGGATCCCGCAGCGGCGTTGGCTGCCCGGGTGGTGGCCTCGGCCAGGTTTTCGGTGATGTGCACGGTGGGGGCGAACCCCACCTCATGCAGGGCCGCGGCCGTTGCCTCCCAGTGCTTCAGTGCCCGGCCCCGCCCGGAGGCGGGGTTGACCAGCAGCAGGGCCGTTTCGCCCGGGGAGGTGCTCATGGCGAGATTCCTTCCGCGGCGAGGATCTCGGTGGCTCGCCCATGCGCCTTGGCGGCATCGGCGGGAACCAGGGCAAGCCGGGTGCGCCTCCCCAGCAGGTCATCGACGCTTGCGGCTCCCTCGGCACGGATCCCGAAGAGGAGCTCTGCGCCGGTGATCTCGGTTCCGGCAAAGAGCGGTTCGGCCAGCAGCGGGTCGGTGCGCCCTAATTGAGCCACGGCAGGTGCCTCGGTTCCGTAGCGGGCAACCAGTCTTGCCGGGGCGTCGATGGCGGCAAGCTCGGCACGGTTTCCGGCTCCCACCAACGGCAGTGTCTTGGTGGTGCATGGGGTGCGGACTCCCAGCCGTGCGGTGACCGCGTCCACCGCGTCTTCGGCCATCGCGCGGTAGGTGCTCAGCTTCCCGCCCACCACGGTGATCGGTTCGCCCGGAACATCGTGGATGAGGTGCCTGCGGGAAATATCCGCCGTGCCGTCCTTGGCGTTGGCCCCTATCCTGCGCACCAGCGGCCGGAGCCCGGCGAAGGCGCCCACCACCTGGTCGCGGGCCAGCGGCACGGCCAGGGCGGAGTTCAGGATCCCGAGCAGGAACCCGACGTCCTCTTCCGGGATCTGCGGATGGTGGCCGTCGCCGTGGCGGTCTTCCTCGTCGGTCAGGCCTATGTAGACAAGTCCGTTGGGCTGTGGAAGCACGAAGACGTAGCGCCCGAAGTTCCCGGGCACCGCCACGGTGTGGGCGGCGTGGGGATTGCCCAGGGTCCCGGCACGCACCACCAGATGCGTTCCACGGCTGGGGACCAGGCTCAGGGACGCATCGAAATCTCCGGCCCAGACACCGGCGGCGTTCACCACCGTCCGGGCGCGGATACCTACCGGAGACCCGGTGCGGGTGTCGGTGGCCTCGATGGAGGTGGCGGTGATCGATGTGGCGGCGAGATCGCGCACGAGGTGGGCGCCCAGCGCCGCTGCGGTGCGCAGCACCCCCAGGACCAGGCGCGCGTCATCGAGGACCTGACCGTCCCAGTAGAGCAAACCGCGGCGCAAGGCGCCCGCGTCAAGGGCGGGCACCATGGCGCAGACCGCCTTGCTGCCCAGTAGCTGCGGGCGCGGCAGTATGCTCCCGGATAGTCCCGAGGCGCGGCGCAGCACGTCGTAGACCAGCACGCCGGCACCGGCAAGGATTCCCTGGGTCCTGGGTGCATCGAGGCGCTCAGGGATCACGAACCCCAGGGGATGGACCAGGTGCGGAGCGATCACCGACATCAGCCAGCGCCGCTCCACCGCCGATTCCCAGGCGAGGGAAAGATCGCCCTTGGCCAGGTAGCGCAGCCCGCCGTGGACGAGCTTGGAGCTGTAGCCGCTGGTCCCGGAGGCGAAGTCGTTGGATTCCACAAGCGCCACCGAGAGCCCGCGGCTCGCCGCATCCAGCGCGACACCGGCCCCGGTGATCCCTCCGCCAAGAACCGCGACGTCAACAATGTTTGATTCCAGGTGCTTGAGGGAGCGATCCCTGGTGGTGTCGTTGATCCATGTAGGGTCCTTTGTGCCGCGGGCTTTCATTTGCTTCCCTGCTGCGTTGCGGGGGTCAGGTGGCTCTTGAGCATGGCGCCCAGCTCGGTGAGGCTATCCTCGAAGTCCCCACGGTTGATCAGGACCTTTGAGGACAAGGCAACACCCTGGAGAGCCAGAAGCAGCGTTATCGACGTCGAGGCGGTGGCCTCGATACTTCCATCGGCCACCCCGCGAGCCAGCAACGAGTCGATCAGTTCAAGGAGCAGCTGCTGGCTCGATCCGAACCTGTCGGTGACGTAGGGGATCAGGAACTCCGGATCGCGCTCGCCGATCGATGCCAAAAGCTGCGAGGTGGCGAACACCCGTACGCTGTTCACCGCGAAGTGCACCAGCTGTTCGCGCCCGGATCCCGCGGGGGCCTCAGTGCGCACCGACTCGGTGTGTGCGCGAAATTCCCGGGTGAGGGTTTGCAGCACGGCATTCTCCACCGTTCCCATGCGCCGGTAGAACGTCATCCGGGAAATCCCGGCGCGTTCGGCAATGTCGTTTGCCGTGGTGCGCCGCACCCCGTGCAGGATGACCGACTCCCGGGTGGCGGCGAGCAGTTTCTGATCGCCCGGGGTATTGGTACGTTGTGACATCATGTGTGACACTGTAACGCATGGTGAGCTACGTTACAGAGGAGATTCCCCCCTCGGTTTGGTACGGCTGGGGCGATCCGGCCCGGGCCAAGGCGCTGGGCGAGGGTGCGTTGGGGTTCCTGCGCACCACCCTCGGGCTCAGCGGCGTCCAGCGCGATAACCCGCCCGTCGAGCACTCAGAGGTGCGCTTGGTCCCATCGGCGCTTGGGGAGCCGGCCCTCGAGGAGCTGCGGGGTATCTGCGGCGAGGAACATGTCTCGACCGGACGCTCCGAGCGCATCCTGCACGCCGGGGGCAAGAGCACACCGGATTTGCTGCGCATCCGCGGCGGTGACGCGCTTGGGGCACCGGATGCCGTCATCTTTCCCGGCAGCTCCGAGGAAGTACGTGAGGTCCTGGGGATATGCGTGCGCCGGCGGATCGCGGTGGTTGCCTTTGGCGGAGGTACCTCGGTGGTCAGGGGAGTCGAGCCGCTGCGCGGATGCTTCGCCGCAGTGCTCACCCTTGACATGCGGCGCATGTCCAAGCTGTTGGACATCGATCCGCTCTCGCGCACCGCGAGCTTCGAAGCGGGAATCCGCGGACCGGGAATCGAGGCCGCCCTCGAGCCGCACGGGTTCACCATGGGCCACTTCCCGCAAAGCCACCAGGAGGCCACCCTGGGCGGATACGTCGCAACCCGATCGGCCGGCCAGGCCTCAACGGGTTACGGCCGCTCGGACGCGCTGGTCAAGGCGGTGCACTTGGAGACCCCCGTCGGTCCCATGGATGTCGGATCCCTGGCACCGGGCAGTGCCGCCGGGCCTAAGCTGCTCGATGTGGTGGTGGGCTCCGAGGGCACCATGGGCGTGATCACCTCGGCCACCGTGAAGATCGCCCCGCTCCCCGCCCGCAAGTCATACGGTGCGTGGTCCTTCCCGGACTTCCAGGCCGGTGCCGCCGCCTTGCGCATGCTCGAACAAGACGGGGTGCGCGGGGACATGCCCCATATTTGCCGGCTCAGCGACACCGATGAAACCGCTGCCACCTTCAAGCTCGGCGGCTTCAAGACCGGGGCGCTTGCTTCCTATCTTCGTCGCCGCGGCCAGTCGTCCCCGGCACTGGCGCTCTTTGTCTGGGAGGGCCCCAAGACCGAAACCGCCGCACGCAAGCGTCGCAGTGCGCGGATCCTGCGCGCCGCCGGAGGTGTGGGGCTCGGGCCGATGCCGGCCACGGCCTGGGAGCGCGGACGCTTCAGTGGCCCTTACCTGCGCGATGAGCTGCTCACCCGCGGCGTCTACGTCGAGACCCTGGAAACGGCGGCCACCTGGACCAAGCTGGCTGCCACCTATGCGGCGGTGCGCATCGCCATCCTCGCGGCACTGGAGGCCGGCGGTGGGCGGGGCTATGTGCAGACCCATGTTTCCCACGTCTACCCCGATGGCGCTTCACTGTACTTCACCTTCCTTGGGGGCCTGGAGCAAGACGCGCAAGCGCAAAATGCCAGAGTCAAGGAGGCGGCCTCGAATGCCATCGTTGCCACCGGAGCCACCATCACCCACCACCACGGCGTGGGACGAGACCACGCGCCCTACCTGGATGCCGAAATCGGGGAACTGGGCATCAAGGTCCTGACAGGCATCAAGGAAACCCTTGACCCGTCGGGAATCATGAACCCCGGAAAACTCATCCCCGCACCTACAAACCCAGCAGCAACCAAGGAGAAACCATGAGTGCCGTCATCGATACATTGTCAGGATCCACGGTCCTTGTCACCGGGGCCGGAATGGGCATGGGCAAGATGTACGCCCGGCTTGCCGTCAACGACCATGCAAGCCACGTGATCCTCTGGGACATCAACGCCGAGGCCCTTGAAGAGGCCGCCGCGGAACTGCGCGGCCGCGGCAGCGAAATCCACACCCACGTCGTCGACGTTGGAAGGCTCGAATCCATCGAGGAAGCCGCCGCCGAGGTACGCAACGGGCCCGGGGCGCCGGATATCCTGATCAACAATGCCGGCATTATCCGCGGGAAATACTTCTGGGAGCACGACCAGCGTGCCGACATTGCCGCGACCATGAACATCAATGCGCTGGCACTGATGCACATCACCCGGGAGTTCCTGCCCGAGATGATCGAACGCGGCCGCACTTCCAGAATCGTGAACGTCGCCTCCGCCGCCGGTTTGCTCGCCAACCCCAAGATGAGCGTCTATTCATCCTCGAAGTGGGCAGTGATCGGATGGAGCGATTCGCTGCGGCTGGAGTTGAAGCAGGCGGGACACCACCACATTGCCGTGACCACCTTCTGCCCGTCATTCATCAAGACGGGCATGTTCGAGGGTGCCCGCGGTCCGCTGCTGACCCCGTTGCTCGAACCCGGGCCGGTGACCGAACGCGTGTGGCGTGCGATGAAGGATGGTACTCCGATGCTGATGATGCCTTGGACAGTGAAGCTGAGCACCGCGTTGCGCGGGGTGTTGCCCATCGCCGCTGGGACATCGTGGCGGACCGTGTTTTCGGTGTCTATCGCTCGATGGAGAAATTTACCGGCCGCAAGTAGCCCTGTGTGCCTTGGGCCGGGCATCGATTGGGCCTTTGTATCTCTACGGACCGCGAATCCGTCTGATTGCCGTTGTCCGCGGCCGAGGGAGCCCGGCCTGCAAACCCGGTGATCGGTGTTGCTGTGAGGTCACGAAGACTAACCAAACTGATGTTCGAGTGTGGTTGTGGATAACTCCAAAGTGTCGTTCATGTCTACTATAATTGGGGTATGGCAAAGACGTCATCAAGCAGTGCAACTGGCCCCAACACTTCCGGCGTTGATACCCAGGACCTGTCCTACGCGGCTCTCGTGGAGCACGGGGTGGACATGGATTCCATGGTGTCCGAGCACATCGCCCATAGCGGCGTAGCCGGGCTGAGGATCCTCGCCCAAGTCCTGAACTCATCGGCGGTGCAGCTTGATCCCTACGCAGCCATCGAAACCCTCGGCGCACTTGAGGCGTTGAAATGCTCGGCCAGCGCCAAGCAATCGGACCAAGTGGTCGCCTTCGAGAATGAAGTCTCAAGTGACCGGGTGGCCCGCGGAATCCGTGAGAAGAACCCCACCTGGGGTATTCGTGGCGATGTGGCGCTGGCCTTGCACCTCTCCCCTCGACGCGGTGTCGAATTCGTGAACTACTCCCGGATCCTCATCGAGGACCTACCCCAAACCCTTCAGGGATTGCGCGACGGGATCCTGACCAAGGCGCAGACCCGGGTGATAGTCAGCGGCATCCGCCACCTGCGGACGGAAAACCGCAAGATGATCGATGAGTTGCTCTGGGAGGAACCGCACAAGT
>NZ_BAABLK010000079.1:0-7747 GCF_039544305.1 Paeniglutamicibacter antarcticus | reverse complement strand
GTTGGTTCCCCGGGGTGGGGGTGGCTGGTTCCTGCTGATGAGTCGATGGTCATGGTGTGGTTTCCCTCCTGCCTTCAGCCTCTATTCTCGTTCAAGAAGCGGTCTCTAACGAGTCTGGCTGATAGGGAAGCCTCGGGCAGATCCTTAGATTCTCATGGAGATGCGACGGCACGGATCTACGCTCACAATAAACTCATATCCGCGGCTAATGTCGCAGCGTCAAAGAATTTGGCGATCACCTAGGTACCGGAGGGAGCCCCGGGACGCTGAAGGTAGCACCCTCGTTCATCCCTGCTTCAGCATCTCTTCCATCTGCGCTAAGCATGCAGGGAAGGGGTGTTCTGCTCTCCACCAGGTGGTAGCAGAACTCCCCCTATCGACCTGTACCGATGATCAGACCAGCGGGTACTTGACTACTGGCCAGACACTTTCGGTGTATCGATCTTTTCCTTGCGGACCTGTTCCTTGACGGTTTCTTCGCCTGTCACGTTTTTGGTGCTCAGCTTAACCTCTTCGACAGGGACAGTTTCCTTGCCCACTAGGACTTGCTCTTCGTGCAGGGTCACTTCTTGTTCTTCCGCAGCTATATCGAAGTTCTGTCCATGGCGGTTGGCATCGGTGATCGGCTCGCGTTCGATGACTACTTCCTCATGCGATACAGGGACTGTCTTAGTGACATCCTCGGTAACCACATGCTTGCGCAAGCGCACGCGACCTGCCTCATGGGTTTCAGTACCCACGACGAGCCGCTCCTCGGACCGGGTCATCGACTGGTCACCATTTGCATTATCGCGGCGATCACCTGTGCTCACGGCCTGATCGCCACGGTTCTGCCGACCAGTGCTTCGTTCGGCCTGCGCACGCCCGTCGGCACCGGAACCAAGGGCATAGTACTCATATAGACGGTTTTCCTCCTCAGGGGTGAGATTGCCGTCGGCCTCTATGCGGGGAGCATCCTTGATGTGGTCCTTGGTATGGGCAACATGAACATCATTGCCCTCCATTCGGGCTTCTTCCAAGGGCACAAAGGATTCAGTGGTGCCAAAAAGTCCGGTGTTCACGGTGATCCAGCTTGGCGCGCTCGTTCCATCATCAAGGTAGATCTGTCCGATAGATCCAACCTTGGCCCCGGTTGAATCGTAAACCTTCCCACTGTTGCGCACGAGGGTGTCGAGATTATCTTGTGTGATCATTCTTATACTCCTTGGTTTTAGGGATAGATGAATCCCGGAAACGATGCAAAGGTATCGGTATGCTATGGGTCAATGACGTTGAACAGCAAAAGAATTATTCATCCTCGTTGGCCCCGTATACCCCTATTAACTTGTTTGCCGGTCGGATATTGCGGGAATGTCAGGGATCTCCACTGGAAGAGGATCTTGAATCTCGTTCTTTCGCACATCGCATGGGTTCCCCTGCCTTCCATTTCGCCAAGCTCCCCGAAACCAAACAACAATATGAGCATGCTTCGCCCTGAAGTCTCCTGTCAAGGAAATACACACACGATACGAATAGTTCCCAAAAAGTCATAGATGGCGGATATGCGATGGCCAATAGCTGTCTCAGGCTCGTGAAGCATCGTTGGGGCCAATCCGGTTTAGATGGGCAGCCATCAGAGGCCACGGGATTCCAATCGGACGTGAAAAGCGGCGCCGGGATCCCTGCTGCCCTGTGGGCCGGCGGATGTTTTTCCTGTTGTTCTCAGCCGCTAGGGAGATGGATGAGTTCGTGGATGACGTTAGCTTCTTTGGTGTTTCATGCTCACCACGGGGACCTCACGTTAGCTTTGGACGCGTTCTAGGAAGACTTCACAAAGCACAGCAAAAGATCTCGTAGGGTACCCCAGCCGTCCATGGCCTTAAACAGAGCCATGAGCTCCGCCTCAACGGCGGAGTTAAGGGCCTCGGTTCCTGCAGCCGAGATCCGGACCAGAAACTGGCGTTGATCATTCGGGTTGCGGGTCCGGGTGACAAGGCCCCTGGCCTCAAACCGGGTTATCATCCGTCCCATGCTCTGGTTCCGGATGCCGACCTTGGCTGCAAGTTGTTTTTGACCCATCGGCCCCAGCTCCACCGCTTCAAGGGCAATGACAGCAGAATGGGTGAGACTAAGAAACGCGAACGCCTCGTTCTGGCGACGTTGGACTATGCGCGCTGCTGTAAGCAGCAGCCGCAAGGCATCCCAGGTGATCGGTCCGGGGACGGTAGCCACGACGGTGACATTTCTTCCAACAGCAGGTAAATGCTTGGTCGGCCAGCGAGGGTGGACGTCCTGCCGCATCTCCACTGTAGGCAGGGACTGGGACTGTTTGACAAGCGTGGACGCCCTAGTGGCAACATCGCTGTTCTAACCCCGTGTCGTTTCTCTTGCGCAGCTGCCAAAAGTCTATTTATCATGTGGATTGCAACCTTGCTTAGCATTTTCATTCGATCCGCTGGGCAGTGATTTCCAACGAAATATTCCTGAAAGAGAGCGATGATGACCCAGAATCCACGGCCCCATGATGGGAGCCTTGAAAGCACCGACATGGACGAAGAATTCGCTAGTGGGCAGCCTCGTGCGTACCCCTCAGGCCAAGACTCCACACGCCTCGAGTATTCTGCGCATGACACGGATATGGACTCGGATTCAAAGTCTGAAGCGGCCAAGGATGAAGCCGGGAATGTGGCTCGCCACGCCAAGGAAGCCGCACAGAACGTGACGGAAACAGCCAAAGACGAGGCAGCCAGCGTGGTTGCCGAGGCCAAGACCAGTGCACGTGATTTGTTCGACCAGGCGAAGGCCGATTTGAGTGAACAGGCCGGAACACAGCAGCAAAAAGTCGCTGAAGGTCTACGTTCAGTGTCCACTGAACTGCATTCGATGGTTTCGGCCTCGGATCAGTCCGGTGTGGCCACCGATCTTGTACGCCAAGCTGCTGAGCGTTCCTCCTCGGTGGCCTCGTGGTTGGACGAGCGAGATCCCGGATCGTTGCTTGCTGAAGTGAAGTCCTTTGCCCGGCAGAAGCCCGGCACATTCCTGCTTCTGGCAGCCGGGGCAGGCATTTTGGCAGGCAGGATCAGCCGTAATCTCAGTGCTGATGCTCCCACGCCTGATCGATCCCCCCGCACCGACACTGGCACTGCCAATCCAACGACCCCGGTTTCGGACACTTTGGTAACGCCACCGCCGGTCCAGGTTGATCCCCCTTCCGTGGATACACCGGTGCTCGGAACAACCGATACGCACGCTTCAAATCCCGCAGGGACCAATGCCGGGGCTCCGTTTGGTGCCCAGGATTCTTTGGGTTCTGACCCGGTTGTTGTCACCGGGCCGCTGAAGTCGGCTGATCCGCTGGGATTGGATCCCTTTAACGGCGGTCCTCGATGAGTACCGAAATGCCGGACACCGGCGCCCACTCCAAGCCAGAGCCAGCGTCCCTGGGAGATCTTCTGGGTGATGTCACTCGGGATATGTCCACTTTGATGCGTCAGGAACTCGAGCTGGCCAAAGTTGAGCTAAAAGACACTGCGGTCCGCGCCGGGAAGGGCAGCGCAATGCTGGCCGGGGCCGGGATCGCGGGCCATTTCGTACTTCTCTTCCTGTCTGTGGCTCTATGGTCGGCGCTGGGGACCCTTTGGGGATTGGGTTGGTCAGGAGTTGCCGTGGCCTTGGTATGGGCCATCGTTGCCGCCGTTCTGGCCCTATTGGGCCGGAAAAAGCTCAAAGAAGCCAAGGGGTTACCCCAGACCAGTGAAACCTTGCAGGAAATCCCCTCCACCCTTAAACCCAATTCTTAGAGTAGCGAGGAAAAACAATGAGCGAAAACCCGGATGTCATCCGAGCAGATATTGAAGCCACCCGCGCACGTTTGGGCACTAATGTTGACGCGTTGACAGACAAGGTCACTCCGTCGCATATCGTGCAGAGGCAGACCGACAAAGTTAAAGACGCCGTGTTCGGGGTAAAGGACAAGGTCATGGGAGCATCGGACCACACAACGAACAGCATGGACGAAGCAGGTTCCGTGATCGGGGATGCCCCATCCCAGGTGAAGTCCAAAGCCCAAGGTAATCTACTCGCGGCGGGACTGATTGCTTTCGGTGCCGGATTGCTCATGTCCTCCCTGATCCCGGCCAGTGAGAAGGAACGCGAAGCCGTCGAGGCGCTGAAGACGGCAGCAGAACCGCTAACTGAGGAACTGGGTGAAGTCGCCAAGGATATGGCTGAAGGACTGCAGGAACCGGCCCAAGAGGCGATGGAGCACCTGAAGTCCAGCGCCACCGAGGGGGTCGAAAACGTCAAGGTCGACGGTCAGGATGCTGCTGCCGACCTTAAGGATAAGGCCTCCGACGCCAAGGACAACGTCCAGCAGGCCTAATTGAGGCACCGTGGTCGGCCGTTCTCCCGCGTTGTGGGTGCAACGGTCGACCAAAGGTGTTTGGACCCGGAAGACTACCTGTTTCCGTCCCTCATTGATCCGCGCGATTACTTTTGATCGAGATCAGAAGCAGGATCGTGGTTCTCCACCCTGGGCAGAGGTTGCAGCAATGCTGGGAGCATCCGCACGCGAGCCAACACCTAGCCCGCTGCGGGAGGGACGGTACCGCCCAGCAGGTGGCTCCTCGCGTTCTTCTTCCACTCACTTTCTCCTTTCTGTGTGTGGACAGGCCGACGTCTGTTAGCGCCGCGGCTCCGCTCGTACCCACGCCCCAGAATTTGTTTTTCAGGAGCTATTTCTCCGCATCGTCGAGAGATTCCGTCACCTACACGGGTCGGTCTTATCCCATCCCCGGTACTGCAAAGCGGTGGAACGATGCCTGTTGAGGCACCGGTGCGAGAAAGAGGGTTACAGCTTGGGTTTTTGAACCATGCTTGCTCCGCAGAGCGAGGGCATCGCTGTGGAGCTTCAAAACCTACGAAAGATTTTCGTCCGTCGAGATCCTCAAGAGGAGAGCACCATGGGCAAGATCAAGACCGTTGTCATTTTCGCCGCCGGTTATGTCGTTGGCGCCCGAGCCGGACGCCAACGCTATCAACAGATTAAAAACTGGGTTCAGGCCATGTGGGGCAAGCCGGTGGTGCAGGACCAGATTGACAGGGCCGAGGAACAAGTCGGGAAACTAGCGCACGAAGCTATGGGGCACCTGCCTGGCTCCAGTAGCGATACCAAGGCTCAGGCCCGTCAGGATTCGGCACATTTGAGTAAAAGTTCAGCTCCGAAGGATTACGGGCAAGCATCTGATGGAAATCCCAACACTACTGACGCCCTCGATTCCGAAGGTCCCCACAAAGATCCGTACACTAAACATTTTCGACCGGCATCCGGCGGCACAGCCAACAAGAGTGAGGCCAACGACTCCGACAAGGATCCGTATGCCAAAAACTTCGGGCGTGTATCTGATGCAAACACCACTGCGGCCAAGACCACCAAAGCCACATCCAAAACAGAGTCGGATTCTGCGCATAAGCCTAACCATGGCTGAGCTTTTACCACCCCAACAGCATCCCTGCCCCGGGGAAACCACCGGACTCAGTAGCCGTGCCAGTATTTGGGTCCGTGCCGGCGTTCCCGAGGGGTCACCACGAATAAGGATTTAAGTCCACTATGAGCACCCCTGACGTTGGCCGAGATTCCCCTATCGGCTTGAGCAAAATCGAGGCAGAGATCGTCGAGCATAGAGCAGAGCTGGTACATACCGTTGATGAGCTCAGTGAAAGGATCAATATCAAAAAACGCGCCACCCACCAGTGGAACCATGCGAAACGGACCATAGGAAACTCTGCAGCAGTGGCCAAAGACAATTTCGATCTTGCTTTGGTGCGAGCTCAGTTTGCCTTGCCCCGTCCTGGGGCAACCATCATTACAGCGATGCTAGGGGTCCTAGGCTGCCTCATACTTATTGTCATCGTTCACAGGAGGAAACCATGAGCAGTAAATCGGTCACCAGTAATTCCGGAAAAGGTGCTGCGCCCTCTGCCGATGATGACGTGAAGCCTGATTCACCTACCGATGTGGGCGCCCCGGGATGGAAATACACTGCCGGCAAAGCTGTGCGAGAATTCTCCAAAGATCAATGCACCGACCTTGCCGCCTCATTAACCTACTACGCGGTGCTGGCGATCTTCCCTGCCATGATCGCGGTGTTCTCCTTGCTAGGAGTGGTGGGTCAAGGTCAGCAAACTGTCGATACGATCCTGCCCCTGCTTAAGAGCATTTTGGGTGAACCCGGTTCCAGCACCCTGGAACCGGTGATCAAGTCCTTGGCCACCGCACCTGGTGCCGGACTTGCTCTTGTTCTGGGGCTGCTGACTGCGTTGTGGTCGGCTTCGGGTTACGTTACGGCATTTAGCCGCGCCATGAATCGAGTTTACGAAATTCCCGAGGGGCGGCCAATCTGGAAACTGCGCCCTGTGATGCTCCTGATCACCCTTGTGCTGGTGGTCATGGTCGTCCTGGTGGCGTTGATGATTGTTCTTTCGGGCCCCATTGCCAGCACCATCGGAGAAAGCATCGGCTTAGGTTCGACGGTCTTAACCGTGTGGTCGATTGCGAAATGGCCT
This sequence comes from Paeniglutamicibacter antarcticus, assembly GCF_039544305.1. Taxonomy (NCBI): domain Bacteria; kingdom Bacillati; phylum Actinomycetota; class Actinomycetes; order Micrococcales; family Micrococcaceae; genus Paeniglutamicibacter; species Paeniglutamicibacter antarcticus. The sequence continues at coordinate 1,204 of NZ_BAABLK010000079.1, read as the reverse complement.
GTCGTGCTGTTCTTGGTGATGCTGATCGTGGCGATGCTGTATCACTTCACGCCCAACGTGAAGCAACCGAAGTTCCGGTGGATAGGTGTTGGTGCTGCAATTGCCATTGTGGCGTGGCTTTTGGTGTCGGTGGTCTTCGGGTTCTATATAGCCAATTTCTCCAACTATGCCAGCACTTACGGCGCATTTGCCGGTGTCATCATCTTTCTGCTGTGGCTGTGGATCACCAATCTTGCCCTCTTGTTCGGGGCCGAAGTCGATGCCGAGCTTGAGCGGACTCGAGAACTCCTGGGAGGCATTGCCGCGGAAGAAGAAGTCCAGCTGCCGGCGCGCGATGAGTCCCAGATCCTTAAGCGGGAGCGTAGGGAACAAGCAGACATTGACAAGGGACGTGCTTTGCGCGAGAGCGCAGGGGATTCCTCGGAACCCCACGGCCCAAAGAAATAATTGCATCAGGAGTCTTGGTGTTCTTGCCGGTCGACCCCTCGGATAAGTTCCGGGAATCTTGGCACCGATTCTATAAAACGCTCTGTACATCTGGTTTCCGCTTGCTGAACTACCTCCAATAGTTAGCGCTTAAGGGCGTCGCGCTATGGGTAAAGACGCTATTGCCCACATGACTGCTGCAACACCAAAAATCCTGGCCCGTTTATCCGGCCGGGGTCTTTCGGACTACACCGGTAGTGGAGCGTAAAATCGCTGCTCCTGAACAGAAAAAGCACCGGTTCATCAGTTCCGTCGATATCCACGAACAGCTTAGGTACCCATAGAATAGTCAGGCGTAGCAAGGGCCCGGGAGGACTTCTTCGCTAGTGCTATAGGACCACTGAGCTGTCTTTTTGAAAGGACCACCATGATTTCCCTTAAGCAGTTGCAGGACTCCATGGCTTCCGGTGCCAATGTGCTAAGCAAGGAAGGCGCCGTGCTGGGTAGCATTGAACAATTTCACCTTGACGATGCCTCAGGAGATCCCCAATGGGTCGTTGTCGCCCCCCATACGATTGGAGTCCCTAGTTTTTTTGTTCCTCTCCAAGACGCCACTTTGAAGAACAACAAAATCGTCCTTGCCTATGCCCGATCGGAACTTTTCAAGTCAAACGGTGCCAGCGTGAGTTAGACAGCCTCTTTTGCGATGGCCTCAGCTGGTTGGTTGATCCACGCGGGCCCAGGTAGGGCCAAGATCTTGGCGTCGGTACTGCTGGTG
>NZ_BAABLK010000078.1:0-7495 GCF_039544305.1 Paeniglutamicibacter antarcticus | reverse complement strand
GCTAGCGGGCGGCCAGAGGATTCAACTAACGCAACTGCATCGGCTTTGAACTCATCAGAGTAGGTTGGTCGAGAAGACATGGGAACAATCCTTTCAGGAACTGTCTCATATCAGTAGTACACCTCAAACTCGGCTTTAATAAACCGCATCAGTTGATCGGACCGGTACCGTTGCGCCGACGACGATAATCGTTCCACGGGGCTTCGCTCGATTGATCGCACCCGAGGAAGGCTTCGAGGGGACAAACAGAGCGAACGGAAACGCTGGACTCCTATGTCAGTGATCAGTCCTTGATAAAGGACCTGGATCAAAGGCGGTATCCATCCGTTAATGGGTCAAGAAACTTTTTTACGTTTCAGGGCTCTGTTCCATGAACGGGAAGATAGCTCGAACCATCAGCGAATACCTGTTCGAGATGGTAGCTCAGCGCAAGGAGCTGGTTGCCTTCCTCAAGGCAGGGGCCAGGTGAGCTGCTTAAAGATTGTGCACACACGATGATGAAGCTCTGCTATGCGGAATCACTCGCATGCGGGGCAAACGGATCACGAGATTGGCTGGCAGCCACATGGAAATTCAGAAGATGGATAAGATCCAAGGCGACTACGAAGAAGGGCCCTAAGCCGATCGATAAAAGATGACGGGTTAGTTCGGCGCCTGGTGTTGTGAACGGAACCTATACCGTCTTTCTGCGTTCTTCAAATAATGGGGCTCAGTTACCGGGTAGATAGGGCCGGTACTCTTTCAAGCTCCCGTCCATCACCGGAACCTCTAGGTCTGCCTGAGCAGTGCCGGCTTCAACGGAGACAGACACCAGCGAACCCGGGATGTCAGCCACCGTATCCAGTGTTGCCGGTTGCGTGTCAAAGGGATAGGAGCCCTTTGCCGGTAGGGAGACCGAGATGGTGTCGTCGGAATCGGAAATCACGACGTTCACTTCCTCCTCGCTGTCATTGACGAGGGTACCCAGTAGACGCCCCGGTTTCCCGGCTTCTGTGGAAACGATCAACAGGGAGCGGATCTCTACCGGACCGGCATCACCGTTGACACCGTTGGCCACTGCTTTCCAGTTATTAGATCCCGCACTGTAGCAGCTGGTAGTAAGTAGTGGGACCACGCATAGTGCAGCCATGACACGCCATCGGTGCAGATGGTTAGGCTTCATGGACGGTGTCCTCTCACATAGTGGACCGTGACGTTCAGCGATTTTAGGCACCAATGATTGAGTGCGTCAATGACTTGAACTCGACACTCTTGCCTGATGCCATTACCGCTGGATAAGCTGAGCCAGGGTTTATCCCACGGGCCAAGCCTGTTAGCGACACTCTTTTCCACCGCGTGGCGTTCGTCTGGACGCCACCTCGCTGATGTGTCGTCCAAGCTTGGAAGGATACCAAAATGAACGTTCTTTCCCGCATCTACCGGTCTATCGGTGTCGTCCTGCTGATCGGCTTCCTGGTCTTGTTCGCAGGCTCCACCGCCGCTGTCGCCGCTCCGACGCCTACCCCATCGGCAACGAACGATAGCGAAGGCCCCCACTTCTACAGCGATCTATCCATCGACGTCTCGGACACTGTCGACGGGGACGTATATGCCTCCGGGCAGTCCGTCACCATCAGCGGCAACGTCACCGGAGACGTGATCGCAGCAGCGCAGACGATCACCATCACAGGCACCGTAGACGGCAACGTACGCCTCGCCGGGCAGAACGTCACGATCAGCGGCGACGTCTCACGCAGCGCAACAATCTTCGCAGGCAGCATCATCGTCACCAAAACCGGACAGCTCGGCAACGACCTGGTCGGGGCCACCAGTGACCTCAAGATCTCCGGCGTCGTCGGACGGGATCTGATGGCCAGCGTCGAGCGCCTCAGCATCGACGGAAATGTCGGCGGAAACGCCACCTACTACAGCGATACCGAAGCACAGATCGCGCAGGGCGCGGTCGACGGTGCAGTGGAGCGCGTCGCTCCGCCGCAAACCACAAGCCAGGCCCCCTCCCCTAGCGCTTCGTTCGTCTCTTGGTCACTGGGTTTGCTCTACGCTTTGGTCGCACTGAGCCTCGTGACCCTATTCGTTGGCCTTCTCTTCCCTCGTTGGCTATCGAGAGTAACCAGTCACCTCATTCCCTCACCTTGGAAGGCTCTGCTGGTCGGGTTCCTGGCAGCCATCGCCGTTCCCGTTGCACTGCTGGTCCTTCTGGTAACGATCATCGGCGCACCCCTGGCACTCACCGGCCTTCTGGTCTGGATTGCGCTCACGCTCGCGACGTTCGTCTATGGAGCCTTCTATATTGGGCGGCTGTTGTTCCGCGGTAATCAGCCTCCTGTGCTGAAGTCGTTCATCGGTGGCCTGATCCTGATCACCGCTTTGCACATCCCGTGGCTCAATATCGTGGTGTGGTTTGCGATGGTGTTCTTTGGTCTGGGTGCCCAGCTTCTGGAGTTCCATAGCCAGCGACCGTGGAGGACCAAGCCGAAGGTGGAAAATACTTCCTCTGCGCCGCTTCCCGCCGCAGTTGACGACGGAAATAACGCCCCACGCACCCTGTGAGATAGCCGGCACGGCGGCAACCCTGATCGGTCCAAGGACAAACGGTGCCCGTGCCTAAAATCCACTCGAGGACCATGAACCGAGGGGCATGAGAAGTGATCGCCACTTCACCGTCGAACGATTCACTGTCATGTCTGCGGGTGGACACCTTTCCGTGGTCGAACAGCCCACGCTATTCGCCGAAGCCCAGGTCGCGTTCCTGCACTGACAATTCCGACTACGGATAGGAACACAGCAGGGCATCGATTTCCGAGCGTCCGGTAGCAAAGCCCACAATGACGCATGAAAGACCGATGAAGACCGATCGGCGTTTCCAAAACGGGGCCGGGTACCTTGCCGTGGACAGGATCGTTTTAAGCGCACCGGCAGTGATGCCAACGGTCCAGGAAGCGGTAACCCAATGGGCAACCACTATGGCAAGGGCTGTCCAGGCAGCATCGGCAGCAATGAACTGGAGTGCCAACTACGGGTGCCCGCGTGCGAAGCTCGATATGCCGATTGCGCTCATTGAGTGCCAAAGTAGAGCGTCAGACAGTCCACAGTATCTATGACCCCCCTTCTGCTTGGCTAGGCTTCAACTTGTGAATACACGAGGAGGCAACATGGATCATGAAGACGTAGAGGAACGACTCACTCACCAACCCCATACACCCAAGCGCAAATTCACTGCACTCGACGTAGCGCTTATCGGAGGTACTCCGTTCCTTCTGTACGGTGGCGGGATCTTGGCCGGCACTGGAAACGCCATAGGCATTGTGCTGGCAGGAGTCGCAATGTTGGCGACAGCGGCGATCCGCGCGGTGGGCCTCGGCCGCACCGACGAGCCAGTGATCGCTTCCCAGACATACCCGGCCTCGATCGGCGTCGGAGTCATCGCCTTGGTCATCACGGTCAATATGTGGCGCGCGGCGCCCATAGAAGCTCCTGCGCGGCTGCTCACCCCGCTGATTTCGGTCATCTTGTTCGCTGGCTATTTGCTATTGCCACTACAGCCCAGAATTTTCCCTTAGCCACCTCGCTGAGGATGTCGTTGGCGAGCATCTGATCCGCCAACAACTTCTTGAGTCTGGCGTTCTCCTTTTCCAGGTCCTTGGTCCGCCTGGAGGACTCGGCGCTCTTCTTTCGATCCATACTGGTTCAGCCACCGGTACCAGGACGCTTCCGTAACCTGGAGTTCCTTGATGACCTCGATCAGCGGTCTGCCATCATTGAGCATCTTCTGGCCTCGGCGCACTTTGGCGATGACCCGCTCCGGGGTGTGTCCACGTGTCATGATTTGTGAATTTTTTCTTGTGTCCATTCTTGGACACGAAACCCACACAGTCGCTGGACTTCTAGCCGGGGGCCCAGTCATATTCTTGGGCCCAAGGAGACGGAGCTTAGTCGCGGACCTAAAGATTTCCAGAGTTGGCGCTTGGACCCTGACGAATCCTTCACAGATAACGGCGTTTCCTATATTGCGCGGTAGCCACTTACGTTTGTTGTGCCTATTAATCGTGTGGCTGGAAAACCGTAGCTGACTGGGTGGCAAGTCGCACCAGTTAGAGCGGATGAACTTGAATCAGTATCAGCGTTCCTCTGGAGAGGATCTGCCCTGAAGCCTCTTACGTGCGCGTAGCTGATGTTTGCTCCGCGAGAGCGGGTATCGATTGTCGAGACGAGGATCTAGATAGAGTCTGCGGACGGCGACCAAAATAAGAAGCCCGCCACCCCAGTAACTCAAGAAGATCACCGCGCCGAGTTGCCCACCGGCGGCAAAGCTGATCATGCTGGTCACTACCCCCACACCAATGAAAAACCACATCCAGGCCCCACTGATCTTGTCTCTGGCAGCCTGTTGGTCCTGCCTGCGGCTCTCCAATGAATCGACACGGCAGCTGAAGCTGTCATTCTCGATTGTCTTGAAAAGGGCACTGACAGCCACTCCAAGGGCACTAGCCACGAGGGAGAGCGTTTCCAGGCTTGCGTCACTGCCGGCTTCGAGCCGCTGAACGGTCCGGATGCCAACACCACTCTCTGCGGCGAGCTTCTCTTGGGTCCATCCCCGCTCTTGGCGGAGCTCTGTAATGCATGTCTCATTCATGGGTCCAATGATCCACCAAGACCATGTGACAGCGCATCGTCAAGAGCCCGCCAAGAGCCCGCCAATCAACCGCCATGAGCGATACTCGTCAAGGATCGATGTGGCGAGAAGCATTTCGACGTGCCGCCAAGAATCAAACTGACGGCACCAGTCGACCACTCAGCGTTCCTCTGCGGAACGCGGCCGCTACAACGTACCAAAATTATTCGCCTGCATCCAGTGGCCTCGTGTGCCTACCGGTCACCGGCCGCAAGAGTAAACAAGAAAACTACGGCGAAGTCGGCCTTTTGTTGTCGAGCAGCTGCTGCTGCAGCAAAGTAGTCAACCATTGCTGGTACTCGATGTCGGTCCAGCGGCATCCTTCGGTGGCAGAGAGGTAAAGTTCCACGCCAGTGAGCATCCAGGCCCGATCGAGCGCAAGTTCTTCGCTGAGCCCGGTTAACAGGGAATTGTCTTGGCCCAGTGAGCTGATCACCGCACTGAGACCATCCCGACGATTTCGATTTCCTTGCTCGTGCAGCTCATTGATCGCGGGGTCTGCGGCCGCGCCGTGGACTGCTCGGATGATCGCCTTGCTTGAGGAGAACAGCCCGGTGGTCCACTGTGCGAAAACGGCCAGTTTCCTGCGCGGGTCCGTCTCCTGCGCGATACGACGCGCCCAGCTGGCGCTGTCTGCATCGTGTTCCATTTGCGAGAGCAGAGCGCTCACGATGGCACTTTTGGATCCGAAGGTTGAATAGACCGTTGGCACGGCTACTCCTGCCCGCGTTGCTATGTTCGCCACTGTGGTCCCAGAGAAGCCGAACTCCTCGAACAAGTCCTGTGCGGCCGCGGCAATCCTGCGTCTCGTGTCCAGGGCGCCTTCTTGACGCACCAGGGAACGGTACGACCTTTTTGCGCCCTGGGCGGCTTGTTCTGAGGCAACCATTTTCACGCCTTTCCAAATTCAGTATAAATAACTATATCGAAATATGTAGACTAATATTCATGACACGATTTCCGAGGTCGACCCAACTCGGCCGACCCATAGCAGCTACCGCACGCTATGGTCCTGCGGTGGGTGAGCCACCGGTGTGGGCAGACCCGAGAAGATGGGGCAGCCTGATCGGCATGGCTGGCGGACTGGTGTTCGTTGGCAGCTACTCCGGAGCCCTTGGCCAAGTGGTGTCCGTCTCTGCTTGGGTGCTCGGGCTGGGGCTGGCCCTGGCGGCGTTGACGAGACACTACATTTGGCCCGTATCGCTGGGCCCGTTGACACACCCCCGACCAGTCGCGATGCTGATTTACATCGCCTGCGTCGTTGGGGAGCTCGCCGTGATCAGCTTCGGAACGCGAATGCTGAGAACGGCCGGCCACAGCGACCTGCGTCCAGCGTTGATCGCTGCCGTCGTAGGTGTGCACTTCATCCCGTTTGCCTGGGCCTTTGGCGAAAGAATGTTTTTTTGGCTCGGTGGCCTCGTTGCGGGACTCGGCACGATCGGCCTGGTGGCAGGCTTCATCGGTGTCGCGCACGCGGCTCAGGCTACGGCCGTGCTTTCAGGTGTTGTCATGCTAAGCATCATCTCGCTGTACGCTGCAGGCCGCTTCGCCCCCGCGCCATCCACCACCTCGTGAAGCGATCCGTGCATACTCGGTAGGTACTGAGCCACCGGCCAGAAATCCTCACTCAGTGCACAACAAATTCAGCTTGAACGCATTTTCTCTCGATGCGCTCGAGCACAGAAAGCCAAGGGCGAGGCCAAGACGACCGAACGAGGTGCGTAACTACTGTGGCCGGCAGGAAACATCATGATCCGAGTCCACCGACGAAAGGTGCTCCGCTAGAGATGCCCTTCCGGATGAACTTGACCCGCGCCCAGGCACCAGCTGCAAGCCAGTGTCCAAACGTCCATGGACATCGCTATCCTCGGATGTTTTCCTTTTCCATCCCACCCGTACCTAAGGAGTCGCAAGGGCTGGCCCGCGTCCCTTTAGGTACGGCCGCCATCCGTGCTACGGCGTCTGGCCCGTGGCCGGGGTGCGCGTTGGATCCGAGGAATACTGGGACCAGGAACCCGGAAAGAGCGAGGCGCTAATGCCGATCGTCACTAGTGCCAAGATTTGGTGTGCCGCGGTGACGCCGGATCCGCAATATGCACCCACCGCGCCAGCCCCGCCTTCGGTGGCATGCACCCCCAGCTGGGCAAACCGCACCTCGAGTGCCTCTGGATCCAGGAACCGCCCGTCGGCACCCAGGTTCTCGGTGGTTGGGCTGCTCAACGCACCGGGGATGTGCCCGGCACGCGGGTCGATCGGCTCGCTCGCTCCGGTGTAGCGTTCGAAGGCGCGTGCATCGAGCAATACCCCAGGAAACCCTTCGGCCTCATCAATGTCAATGACCGGCAACTTGTCCCACCCCAGCTCCACGCTTCCGGGCCTTGCCTTCACTTCTTCGATGTCCAGGGAATATCCCGCCCGCGTCCAGGCATCGAGACCACCGTTGAGCACCCTCACCTTGGACAGCCCGGCATGGCGCAGCAACCACCAAGCACGGGCTGCGGCCAGGGCACGGGTTCCGTCATAGATTACGACCTCCGAGTCCGGGTTGATCCCCCAGCGTTGGGCCGCGGCAGCGAAGTCCCGGGCTGCGGGCAGCGGGTGGCGTCCTGCCCCGGCGCTCGGTTTTCCCGAGAGCTCGCGCTCCAAATCGACATAGATTGCGCCGGGAAGGTGCCCGGCGACGTAGTGGGCGTGACCCCCTATGTGCCAGGGTTGAACGGTGCCAACGTGACATAGCAAGTCACCCCGATGGCGCAGGGCGAGAAGTAGGAAACCGATCAATATGTCTAACCTAGTTTTGGCCGATGTAGGCCAAGATGGATC
>NZ_BAABLK010000077.1:0-7009 GCF_039544305.1 Paeniglutamicibacter antarcticus | reverse complement strand
GTTTTCTCGGCGTCCGTCGGCGCCACCGTTGCCGCTCAAGGCTGCGATCAACGATCCCGCGAAACGGGCCGCATTATCGGTTCATTAACTACTATGACTATGTCTCATTTGATTTGACAAGTTCCGCAGCTTCGAGTCTTCACGATCGGCCATTCAACCCACGATTTTGACGAGGTACTGGAGATGCTGCGGACCAGTAAAGTCACAGCGCTGGTGGACGTACGTTCGTATCCAGCCTCACGGAAGTTCCCGCAGTGGAACCAAGAGGCGATCGAAGAAGCGTTACCCACTGATATCGAGTACCAGTGGATCCGCGATCTGGGTGGCCGCAGACACACACCCAGCGGCGTTTCTAGCCCGAACGAAGGATGGAGGGTCAAGGGCTTCCGGGATTATGCGGATTACATGTCGAGCGCACCGTTCGTCTCCGGGCTCGCTGAACTGATGCAGATAGCGAAACAATCCGTGCCGGCCATCATGTGTAGCGAGGCCGTACCGTGGCGATGCCACCGTCGACTGATCACCGATGCGTTGCTTGTTGCCGGTGTGGAGGTCTTCGATATCATGTCGCCTTCCTCGACCCAGCCGGCGAACATGACCGAATTCATTAGAGTGCACAACGGGGACATCACTTACCCCGTGGTGGAAGAAGGATGAGCATGAGCTTAGGCCTGGAGGTTCTCGATCCTTGCATCAAGGTGCCCCGCGGAATACAAGATCCTCCAATGAGTCCTACTTTTCTACAGATTCTAAAATAGGAGCATTTCGACGGTTCCTATGTGCCCCTACCGACGCAAATGTTAACTGCTTTTGAAACGTCCCTGGATACCACCCAGACTCCGCTCATCATGCGAGTGCCGGAGGCTGCCGTTGACCGCCGAGGGAATGGAACTACTGCCTGCTCGAGGATCCCTGAGACAAGAACAACACGCTCATTCGGGGCGCTGTCACCATCTCGTGAATGTGGGTCTGCCCATCTGAGATTTTCTGGCTTTCCTTGCAGGCGCCAATGTCCCTCAGGCTGGGGCTTACTTCCTTCAGTCAGGAAGCGTGAAACTCGAAGCTCTTTTCCCTGGTTTCGAAAGCGCCCTTTTGCCAGTGCCGGATACCCCCGGCGGAGTTTTATGAAAAACCCGGGGGCTAACGGAACGTCGAGTTAGCCAAACCAAGGCTTCTTTGCTTTTGCGTAGGTGCCATCGTTTTCGGTCATGTTCAACCACGCATCAACATATTCCTTGAACGCAGTGTCCCCCCGGGGCAGCAGATATGCCTTTTGTGAGTAGTCGAAAGGCTTATCCGGGTGAACTGCACACAACTCCGGATGCTCGTTGGCGACCCAGCGGGTTTCTGAGGCATCAGTGGTCATGACATCAGCACGTCCCTCGATGATCTCGTCAAAGATCGTGTTGTTATCTTCAAAGGCGATCACCTTGCCATCGGAATAATGCTCCTCAGCGAATTTTTGGTTGGTACCGCCGATGGGGGTGATGGACCGGACGTCGGGCTGGTTGATTTCCTTGATTGTGTCGTATTTGTCCACGTTTTCGCACAGAGTGATCGGTGTTTTGCCTTCGTCCAGTGTTGCGGTAGAGAAAGCGGCTTGTTCGGCACGTTCCAGTGAGATGGATACCCCGCCCACACCAATGTCGCATGAACTTAGGTAGTCATCCATGAGGTCTTTCCAGCTGGTGTGCACATACTTCACTTTCACGTCGAGACGTTTCGCCAAGTCCTGGACCATGTCGATGTCGATGCCCGAGTACTTCCCGGTTTCTGGGTCCTTGTAAGTGAAGGGGCGATAGTCTCCGGTCGTGCAGACCGTAAGCGTCTTGGTTTTGCGTACATCGTCGAGTCGGGAATTGATGCTTTCCACGTCAACTTCCTGGCCAAGGGCAGTGTTCTTGTCGGGTGTTTCAGCCCACGTGCCGCACCCGGTGAGGATCATGCTGAGTCCTGCGACAACGGTTGCAACCGATGTACGTTTCATTCGTGGTTCCTTTGATCGATGGCGTGCTGGCTCCCCATTGAGACCAGATTCTGCCCAACCTAGCACCCACCAGATGCCCACCACTACTGACATTGGTATCAACCGTTGGGTCTGTATAGATCTGCGCTTTGGAGTTCAAGCGACTTTATGAAGATTCAGCGTCCAATACCGCTCTGATTTACCTCAAACAAGGATCACCACTGTGGGGGAGTGGAACCCGCGGCGGAGCTAGCCGTTCACCCAGACGGCGCAGACGTTCGGGCCATGTAATCGACGCCGCACCAATCCATCGTTTGGTAAGACCCGAATTCTCGCGGTTAAAGCAGTAAAAACCTGTGCGAACGATAATCAAACGTTCTCAATAAAGTGTCGCAGGATCACTGGTGTTAGAAATCCTAGACCCTGCGTTTGTTGAGACACTTTTACAACGCGGAACTTTTGGAACGACACTCACGGCAGGATTACGAGTATTCATCCTTTATGTGGAGAGTCGCCGGCTACTTCGATTTCAGTTCTGCTTGGCCGGATGCTTGCAAGAGCGCCGGATGAGTTATCAGTTCATCGTCCGGTATGAGTGGTCTCCACGCAGTTCGAAGAGTTTGGGTGCATTTTCTTCGCTGGCGATGGATTCCATGAAGAGTCGATCGAGGTTTTCAGTCATCTTCTTCACCAAGTACGGGCGACCGAGGCCGTACCGGCCGCAGACCAAGGGCAAGTTGGAGAGGTTCAACCGCTTCATGCTCGAGGAATGGGCGTATGCGAAACCGTACCGTTCGGATGCCGAAAGGGTGGCCGCTTTTCCGGCGTGGCTAAACTATTACAACCATCGTCGAGGACACACTTCATTGATGGGTCTGGCATCGGCTGACCGTGTTCCTAACCTCTGTGGGTAATACACCTAGGCTATGGATATTTCCGGCGAATAAACTGTTTCGTGAACGGCTAATGTCTGCTTAAGTGCATCCGCTTCCCTCGCCTGAGCACGTTTCTCCGCGGTCGTGCGCCGCTTGGCGGGTCCGGTGTAGCGGACACGGTCCATGGGACGCAGCGAGGAAGTAGAACCGGTCAGGAAACGGACATGCCACAACGGTGGCACTAACGCCGTGAATTCAGGACGTTCAACCACAAATAGACGCATCGCGGGGCAAAATGGCATCAGTGCCAACCGTTTGCGACGGACCTCGTCCACGATATGCAGCAGCAGGAACTCAATCGTCTCTTCTGACTTGTATCGGCGTTTGAGCTGCACGTAATGAACCCATAATTCGTTCTTGCGCATGCTGTACTGCACGAAGCCAGCAAGGTCGCCCTGCACGAAAAGCTGATAGCGATGCTGCTCTTGATTATTTTCAATAACCCGTGTCATTCCCCCTCTGTATCCCAAATATGGAATACGAGTTGCGGAACGCGGAAAGTGTGTCAGGGGGTACGGCGACGCACTGCTAAAAGACCCTGTAGATGATGGCGATGCAGCGGACAGATCCATGAAGTGCTCCAATAAAGGAATCCACGGCCCGCTGCTGAACCATTTACAGTATATAGCAAAACGAATCAAGGGTGCGGTCTGGACCATACGAAACATCCACTCTTATGGATCGGTCAGGCCCGGGTGAAGCGGTGAGTGAAACGTTCGATCCGTAGTACTGATTCTTCCTTGAGAGCACCCATGCCTTTGGCCACTGCCATAGACCGACCTAGCATGTTGCCTGAGAAAGGATGGGAAGAAAAAATTCCGCTACTGGGCCCAACTAAGTTCGCAGCTTGAATCCAATCCTGCAACGACCGCTCAAGTCTGGTTCGAAACGGCCCGATGGCGACCTTCCTGGGTTTGGCAATCAACTGTTCACGTTCGTGCACTAATCATTTGCCAGCCGCTCTGCCAGCATGCGATCACGATGCTTAACGGCTACCTAGCACGTATGCTCCCCCTCCAGAGTGAGTTCTCCAACTCGGCGACTGAGTTGGCAGCCTCTAACCGTTTTCGGGTCCGCAAAAACGCCCAAGCTCAAGGAACGGCGTTCGCATCCCATAGAACTGTTCGCAGTTTCCGCACCAGCACTCCACATCCCATGCTTCCGGCTCCAATCCTCCGCCCAGAACCGGTTTGATCTGTTCAAAAACCAGGTACTCCGCTGTGCGGCATTTCCCGCAAATGATCGAGGTCTCTTTGCCGTTCCGCTGGCCCAGACGCCTAGTCACCGGTGTCCAGTGCGGGTCTGGAACCGCGTGTCCTTCGATGTTCAGCTGGTGATCGTACAGTTTCATCTGTTTTGCTCCTGCGCGAATACACTCCCATGTGCTTCCCTGAGGCTGGAGAAGCTATGCACTAGTCCGCCGGAATGTTGGTGGACTGAATGATTTTCATATTATGTTCATCATTGCTAGACATGCACAAGCTTTTCGACATGCGCGGCAACTCCTGACTTTTCAACAAATCCCGGACCAGAGATCAGCGGGGAGCATAAAAGTCGGACAGGCCCATGAAGGATATCCGCTGACGGTCTCACACCCTGGAGCACTGGCAGAGGATTTGAAGCCAAGTAGGATGGTGGTTCTGAGGTTTTAGGTAAATTTTTGATCCGTCATTGAACACACCGGTCGTCGGCAAGACGAGGGCCCTACCATCGCGTCGAATCGATCGAACCATCAGCAACCGTACCAATGCCGACATCTTCTATGACAGATGACCCGGCGTATTGTCGTAGTGCGGAAGCCGGTTCGCAGGAGACGCTAGTTATAAAATCGTTCCCGTCATCCCTGGATTGGCGGCCATTTTGTTGCTCGCTGATCATGGCGGCCAAGCCTGAGCCGAGTCCTCAAGCCAGCGCGTAAGAGAAGCCTAGAATTCTTCTGGAAGTGGCCACAAGATCTACCTCTACGCGAGGGAATCACTGAGTGTCCCGCTTTTGTGCAAAAACATGATGCAGCCTTCCCCGTGCTGCGATGAGAGTAGACCGCAGAGACGCGAACTCTCAGCGATGGGGAGCAGGAAGATTCTTGGGCAGGCCAACAACCCTTCAAGGCCAACCCCGGATCCAACTTTGCTATTGGATACATGGCTTTCTTGTTGAACCGTGCTCACGACGCAGCGGTGTCTTCAGGTCACTGATCCAATAGTCTTTGGATCCCTGCATTCATGTCGCTAGGCATCGAAGTAGGTATTGGGTTCCTGGTTTCCCGTTTGGTCGACCATCGCGGCAGCGACATCACGCAGCTTGATGTTTCGGCTGGAGGACGCCGACTTAAGAATTTCCACGGCACGGTCATGACTGCAATTATTTTGTCCCATGATCATCCCCACGGCGAGATTGATGGTGGTACGGGACTTCATAGCTTCCAGGGCATTATCTGCAGTATCCCTATGCCGTGCCAAGTCCAAAGCAAGGGCGAAGGCCTGGGATGCCTGTTGCGCGTATCCTTTGGCCAGTTCCACTTTTTCCGGCGTGAAGGGATGGGCCACATCCGCATAGATGTTTAGTGCCGCCCTATCCTCATTCCTCATGGGGAAGGGGATTGCCAAGACCGAGCGTATCCCGCGATCCAGAACAAATTCTCGGTAAACCGGCCATCGATCATCAGCTTCCAGCTCCGGAGCATGAACCATGGATTGAGTGCGAGAGGCTCGCAAGCACGGCCCATCTTGGAACTTGTATTGCACCTCATCAAGGTCTTGCGCCCTTTCGCTGCTGCTGGCCACGGTGCCAGCCTGCTTGTGCCGCAGCAACGTGATCCCGCAGAGAAGTTCTTCCCCGTCCGTAGATAATTCGTGCACTGCCAAACGAGTCAAGGCATTGAGAAAATTCTCGATCTCACTGGACTCAAGGATCAGACCATGTAGATAGTCACTGACACTCGTTCGAGTTTCAACGGTCAAGGCTGCACTTCTCTTTCATGATGGTCGCCAAAGGTTCTGCCGAACTTCCCTCAAGGAGGGCATATCCGCCTACGCGGTAACTCTTATCCTACTAACCTGGATTTTTCATGGAATGCCGAAGGACCGCTGAATCCCTGATTTTCCCGGATTCGGCGGCCCTACCCGTTTTGGGGCATGCCCCGTTTGGCATTTACCGCAGGCGTCTCCACACATTCGCAGCACAGTCTTTCGCCCACCGCGCCCCGTATCAGAAACACTCGGTAGCGACCGTTTCTTGAACGAGAATAAGGGCTATAGGCAGGAGGGAAATAAGGCCATGAACATTCCAACGCCAGATAGCGGGACACCCAGCACTACGCTGGCCTATACCTCGGCCTAACTGAACAGCACATGGGGCAACGCGCACTAAGGCTATGGTGACTGCTATTGACCGTTGATTCCTTATGGCTCGATGACTTCGGTTTCGATAACTTCCTTGCGCACCTGTCCCTCAACAACTTCGTCTCGCGACTGTGCACTACGGCTTAAGCGGATACGTTCGATCGGGACAATGTCCATTTCGATGCGCGGTTTCTCCTCATACAGAACCACCTCGATGACATCTTCGTTGAAAGCGGTCTCTACTGCGTCATACAACCGCTGCCGTTCAGCATCTGTATAAGAGGTCTCGCCATCATCGTAAAATTTTGTTCCATCAATGACAGCAGTGCGCTCAATGACAAGCTCTTCACGTCGGATCTGAACCGTCACCGTCGCATCTTCCGTCACCACTTTTTTGATCAGTCGCACGCGTTCCGTTTCGTGGATTTCGGTGCCAACCAAGAGTCGCTCTTCGGAGCGGGTCATGACTATCTCGTCATCTCCCAGGGGGGACACACCGCTGTTGTCGACTGTGTCCGCTTGGATGTATTCGGGCTCATTGCGTGTAGTCGATAGGGAGTAGTAACGCAGCAGTTGCTCCTCTTCCTCGGGCAGTAGACGGCCTTCGTGTGAGACCACCGGAGAATCGTGAACTGCTGATCCCCTATGTGCCAGGGTTGAACGGTGCCAACGTGACATAGCAAGTCACCCCGATGGCGCAGGGCGAGAAGTAGGAAACCGATCAATATGTCTAACCTAGTTTTGGCCGATGTAGGCCAAGATGGATC
>NZ_BAABLK010000076.1:0-6613 GCF_039544305.1 Paeniglutamicibacter antarcticus | reverse complement strand
GGATGGGAAGAACACGTGGAGGACACCGGAGGCCGGCATACCTTGGTGATCACCACACCCACCGGGCATACCTATAGATCCACCGCACCACCACTACCCGGTACCCCCATCTAAGAAACGGAACGGCCAAGTAAGAGATTACGTCCACCAACGATAACGGTCCGCGACACCAAGACACGCAAACATGCGTATCCAGGTGCCACGGACCGTGCGGCGTTCTGGAGACAGGGCCTTTAGCGGCCGGTTCCCCCGTAGACGGTGGCCTCGTCCTCGACATCCAAGTCGAAGGCAGCGTGAATCGCAAGCACCGCTGCATCAAGCTTGTTGGCGTCGGTGACGATCGAGATACGGATCTCCGAGGTGGAGATCATGTCAACGTTAACCCCGGCCTGATGCAATGCCTCAAAGAACATGGATGAGACGCCCGGGTTCGAGCGCATGCCGGCACCAATGAGTGAAAGCTTGCCCACGTTCTCGTTGTAGGAGATGTCCTCGAAGCCGATTTCATCCTGCTCGGCTCGCAGTGCTTCCTGCACGTGTTTTCCATCGACCATGGGAAGCGTGAAGGAAATGTCGGTACGTCCCGAACCCGCGGTGGAGATGTTCTGGACGATCATGTCGATATTGGCATTGGCACCCGCAATGACACGGAAAATCTGCGCGGCCTTGCCGGGGATGTCGGGCACGCCGATAACGGTGACCTTGGCTTCGGAGCGGTCGTGGGCGACACCGGAAATGATGGGCTGTTCCAAGGGTTCTCCCTCTTGAATCTTGATCTGGTCATCGGGGCTGGGCAGGACCCAGGTTCCCTCGTTGGTACTGAAAGAGGAGCGCACGTGAAGCGGAACCCCGAAGCGACGCGCATATTCAACGCATCGCAGGTGCAGGATCTTGGCGCCGGAGGCAGCCATTTCCAGCATTTCCTCACTGGAAATGGTGTCGATCTTGCGGGCCGCCGGAACGACTCGCGGATCGGCGGTGTAAATGCCGTCAACATCAGTGTAGATCTCGCAAACGTCGGCACCCAGCGCAGCGGCCAGGGCTACCGCGGTGGTGTCCGAACCGCCACGGCCCATGGTCGTGATGTCGTTGGATTCCTTGCTCATTCCTTGGAAGCCGGCAACGATGGCAACATATCCGCGATCAATGGCACGACGCACGCGCTGCGGGGAAACCTCGATCACTCGTGCCTTGCCGTGGATGGCATCTGTCATCATGCCGGCCTGCGAGCCGGTGAACGATGAAGCCTTGGCTCCTAGACCATCGATGGCCATGGCCAACAGCGCCATGGAGATGCGTTCGCCGGCGGACAACAGCATGTCCATCTCACGGGCTGGTGCTTCGTCGGTCAGTTGGTTAGCCAAGTCGAGCAGCTCGTCGGTTGTGTCGCCCATGGCGGAAACCACCACGACGACGTCGTGACCGGCGGATTTGGTGTCAACAATCCGGCGGGCAACACGTTTGATGCCTTCAGCATCTGAAACGGATGATCCACCGAATTTCTGGACAATCAAGCTCATGCGTCAGCACACTCCATGGGACGGGAACAGGGAAAATTCGACGACCAGTCGAGGCTGGCACTGTGCCATTTTAGCCATTGTGACGCGCCGTTGCCCTAATGCATGACCGTTTGGGGTCATATAAGTCGAATCGGCTGGTCTATTTGCGCAATGGGACGAACCCAAGATGTGACCGATGGCCGCAGGGGTATGCGTGCGATCCGGTTGCGTCTATTCGATAACGAATCCTCGAAAAGGCGTATTTGACTGGGCAAGTTGCGTACCTTTAGAGCATCGGACCGGGCCTCGGGCCAAGAAAGCAGGATACTCATGGATTCGACGTTCCCGACCCCCGGCCATTTGCCGGTGAAGGCTCACGACCCCGGCACGGGGATTGTCGCCCTAGGCCTGGCCCGATCATTCGGAACGGTGAAAGCCGTCGAGAGTATTGATTTTATTGCGGCAGCAGGCAAAGTCACAGCGCTTATCGGACCCAACGGGTCGGGCAAGACCACGCTGCTGCTGATGCTGGCCTCCCTGCTGCGCCCAGATTCCGGCAGTATTCGCATCCAGGGTATCGACCCGGAGCAGGACGCGAGGTCGGTCCGCGCAATCCTGGGATGGATGCCAGACACCCTGGGTGTGTGGGAATCATTGACGAGCAGGGAAATTCTCACCACCGTGGGCTCCCTCTACGGCCTGGGCAAGGCTCATGCACGTGCGCGGGCGGCGGAACTTTTGGAGATGGTGGAGCTGTCGGTGCTAGCCGATACCCCGGGAAGGGTCCTCTCACGCGGACAAGCTCAGAGGCTTTCGTTGGCCCGGGCATTGATCAATGATCCTCAGGTGCTCCTTCTGGACGAACCTGCCAGCGGACTCGACCCGGGGGCACGCGTCCAACTGCGAATGTTGATTCGTGACCTTGCAGCAAGCGGCAAAACAGTGGTGATCAGTTCGCACGTTCTGGTCGAGCTCGATGAAATGGCGGATGCAGCAGTCTTCGTGTCCAAGGGTCGTACCGTGCGCAGCCAGACGCTGGCCGAAGCAGGGGCCCAAGTCCGTGGCTACACCATAGGGGTCCTGGATCTGCCCGCGTTACGTAGATTCCTTGAATCCACGTCGGTGGCAGCCGTCTACCAGCCGAACTTGGAGAACGTCGGGGGCACTGCCAAGGTGAAGTTGCCCGGGGAATCCCAGGCGACGGAACTGCTAGCAGCACTAGTGCGGGAGGGTGTGCCGGTGAGCGCCTTCGCACCCTCTTCCGGGCTCCTTGAGGAAACCTACCTGAGCCTTGAGGGAGGAACGAAATGAGCATGTCAACCCCCCTGAGCGAGGCCGAAACGAAATCCGGCCTCGGGTTCTTTGCCGGTATCGGCACGGTCTTTGGACTTGAGATCAAGCAACGGGTGCGCAGCCGCGGCTGGTACATCATGCTCGCCATCTGGTTCGTTGTGATTGCTGCGATCGTCGGTTTGGCGGCGCTCTCCGTGGGGAGCATCGACTCCAGTCTCGATGGTTACCAAAGCGCGGACTCCGGTATCGGGCAAGTGATGTTTGAGCTTGTCATCGCGTTCGTTTTGTTCTTCGGCATGCTGATTGCGCCGGCGCTGAGCTCCAACTCAATCACCGGAGATCGTGCCAACGGAACCCTTGCCATTCTGCAAAACACCCTGCTGACCCCTGGCCAGCTCTTGATGGGCAAATGGTTGGCCGCGTGGGTCGCATCCTTGGCGTTCCTTCTGGTCACACTCCCTTTGATTGTGTGGGCCATGACTTACGGGGACGTGTATCTGCGGGCGTTCCCTGTGTTGCTTGGCATGCTTGCAGTTGAGCTGGCCGTCGTCTGTGCGATCGGCGTAGGCATCTCGGCCTTGGCAAACCGCACTCTTTTCGCGGTGATGGTTTCCTATCTTTTGGTGGCGCTGCTGGGCCTTGGCACGCTGATCGCCTACGGACTGAGCTTGGAAGTGGTCAAGGTCGATGTCGAGGCGTCCGACCAGGTCTGGCCCGACTCATACGAGAACGGAGAGTACATAGGGGAATGGGACGAGGAGAACTACACTTGCGGCCCGACCCTGTATGGACAGCAGGTCTACGCGACGGACCGAAACACGTGGCTGCTGGCGATGAACCCGTTTGTGGTGGTTGCTGATGCCGCCCCAAGACCCCCGAAGCCAGAGCGCCCGGAGTCCTTCGGAATGGCGGGACCGATGGGAATGATCAGTGACGGGGTGCGTTACTCGCAGGCAGGGGTCGAGTACCAGGTTCCATGCCTCAATGGAATCAAGACCGTCGGGGATCCGCCCTACCAAGCCCCGATGTGGCCCCTTGGTCTGGGCTTGCAAGTGCTCTTGGCCGCCGGCATCTTGGTCGCCGGTCGCCAGCGGCTCAAGACCCCAGCAGGAAAGCTCGCGAGCGGGACCCGGGTGGCATAGGCATCGAGGACCAGGTGTCGGAGTCGACGGCCTTCGAAGCATCTAAGCTGGAGGGAAACGACCAAGAGACGAAACATCGTGAAGGACGGAGATCCATTGACAGTCGGTGAACCAGAAGTTCCGGACACGGATGGCGAAGATGCCTCTTCAGGTGGCGTCCAGTCGGTGGATCGGGCGTTGGCCATTTTGGAGATCCTTGCCCGCGACGGAAGCTCCGGGGTCGGCGAGGTGGCTGAGGAACTGGATATCCACAAGTCGACGGCGTCGCGGCTGCTTAGCTCGCTGCTGGCCCGAGGGATGGTGCACCAGAACACCAACCGCGGCAAGTACGAGCTGGGTTTTTCGATCCTGCGGATGGCCAGTTCCATTCCGGGAAGGCTCTCGCTGGTGGGCGAAGCCCGCCCTGTCATCGAAGCACTTGCCGGGGAATACAAGGAAACCGTCAACCTCGCGGTGTTGCGCGAGGAATACGCGGTGAACGTGGACCAAGCCATGGGCCCCTCGATGCTGGCGACCCACGACTGGCTCGGCAGCCTCACGCCACTTCATGCAACTTCCAGCGGTAAGGTGCTCCTCGCGGGACAGGGTGCCGATGAGCGGGGCCGGATACTGAAGGTCACCAAGCTTCCGCAGCGCACGGCCAACACGGTCCGCACCCGGCCTGCACTGGAAAGAGAACTGCTGCGCGTGCTCAAGAACGGCTATGCCGAGGCGCGCGAGGAATTCGAGATGGGTATCAATTCGATCGCGGTACCGATACACAACCATCTTGGCGTAGTGGTTGGTGCGATCAGCGTTTCGGGTCCGGCCTTCCGCTTTGACCCGCAGGAAGTGCCCGGCTTGCTTCAAGGCATCAAACAAGCCGGCCAAGAAGTTAGCGCGGCGCTGGGGTACACGGCCGGCTAGGGCCTCGGCGCAGTGCTCCGGTACGAGGTCGCCGACCCGTGCGGTGATCCAATCGTGGAACAGCCCAATGTGGTGTTCGCTGGGGACCAGGACGCCGCCGTGGGCGTAGACCTTCGAGGACATGCCCGGCTGGCATCTCTCGCAGGCGGCGAAATCCTGTTGGTTAACGCGGTGGAAGAGTTCCACCGATGAGGTGAGGTCCTTGCCTGATTCCACTACCCTGGGCAAGTAGAGCCAGTCGCATTCAACGATCGTGCGGTCCGGAGCCATGGGGAACATCCTGTGGATGATCACGTGGTCAGGAACCAGGTTGAGAAAGAGCGTGGGCTTGATCGTGATCGCGAAGTGACCTCGGTTCTGGTCCTCGTCGACCCAGGGCAGCAGATCCCAGCTCTCGGAGCCGTCCGCGGTGAAATCCTTGATGCCTTCACCGAACTCGGCCCCGTGCCCCACGAAGAACTGGGCGGCCAACCCGTCGGCAAACTCCGGTAGGACCTCGGTGAGCTCGGGATGGATGGTGGCGCAGTGGTAGCACTCCATGAAGTTCTCGATGGCACCCGTGGCGTCGTCCTCGAATGACGGCGGATCGTCGGCAAGCGAGAGCCACACGTATCCGAGGTACTCACGGACATGAACCTTGACCAGGCCGTACTCGTCGCGGTCGATGTCCGGCATCTTTGTCAGGTTCGGAGCGGCAATGAGTTTTCCCTCGAAGTTGTAGGTCCATGCGTGGTACGGACACTGGAAGCTCCGGGTGGCTTGGCCGGATTCCTCGATGCATATCCGGCATCCGCTGGAGCCATGCATCTCGCCGAGGGACGTGCTCAACAGCCCGTGCCGAAGGCGTCAGAACGAATTGGGTGCCTTCTACCTGGGGTCCTCCGGATGGAAATGACCGCACTGGTTCCAAGCCAACCGGGACCTGCTCGAATCGATGCCCGATGAATGGCGGTCCCCGGAGCGCGATTCCTGGTCCGAGAAGTTTCATTCGGAAATCTCCGCCATAGAGGGCTCGAAGACGCGCACCGCGGTGGCCAAGTACGATACGCCCCCGCCCAAGCGCCTGAAAGTCACCGGGGCCGGGGCCCTGGTACAGCGGCAGGCACTCAGTACGGGCAACATCGCCAAGGAGCCCGGCGCCGTAACTTACTTCCTGCTGCTGAACCCCGATGGCGGGATCCGCAGCGACGTGACAATCGCATGGCTGGGGCAGGACCACTTCCAGCTGGGCATCAACAGCAACATCGATCTTGACTACTTCACGGTCCAGGCCTGGCTGGCGGCCCGGAGGGATCTCGCTGCCTGGGCGAATGTCCTCGACGTCACTGGAGCCAGCTGCTGGACCGGGTTGTGGTGCCCGCTGGCCCGCGAAGTCATGGTCAAGGTCGGTGACGACGACTTCGACAACGAGGCCTTGAAATACTTCCGCACCAACCAGGTCGTCATCGGGGCATACCGATCACCGCGACGCGCCTGTCCTACGTGGGCGAGCTCGGATCGGAACTCTATGCCAGCGCGGAAACAGGGGCGAAACTCTGGGACGGGCTATTCTCCGCCGGCCGGGAGCACGGGATCGTTGCCGCTGGTCGAGGGGTGTTCGATTCCCTGCGCCTGGAGAAGGGCTACCGGCTCTGGGGCACCGACATGCCCCCCCCGTTACCTTTTAACTAGCCCCTTAAACGGACTCATTGAGGAAGAATTGGGGTTGCTGGCCTGTCGGTCTCGGCATGATTCACTCCCCCTGTTCTTTCATGATCCGGGGGGTGCTGTCAC
>NZ_BAABLK010000075.1:0-6280 GCF_039544305.1 Paeniglutamicibacter antarcticus | reverse complement strand
GGATGCCAGGATAACCGGGACCAGATGCATCATCATGTCAGGCCTTCCCAAGAAGGGTGTTTCCCTGCCCTTACCTCAATGAGGCACGGATGGGCCTGGATCGACGGCTCCGGGCAAAAGATTCCTCTGGAAGGATCCATCGCCGAGGCCGCTGCCGTGGGTTGCCGGCCCGGGATACCTGGCTAGTAGAGGAACCCGAACACCCAGGCGGCCAGCGTCAGCGTGGTCAGTGTTGTGAGCACCAGCGAGATGAGGTTCAACCACACCCCGGCCTTGAGCATGTTGGAGATCTCCACGTAGCCGCTGGAGAAAGCGATGGCATTGGGCGGAGTGGCCACCGGAAGCATGAACGCACAGGTCGCCGCGATCGCGACCGGCACCACCAGGATCATGGGATCCAGGCCGAGCCCGACGGCCACGCCACCGATGAGTGGCAAAAAGGCCGCCGCCGTGGCGGTGTTGCTGGTCAGTTCCGTCAGGACCAGGACGATCAATGCGACGATCGCGACCAGGACCACGATCGGCAGGAACCCCAGCCCGCCGACCTGTTCGCCCACCCACTGG
The DNA here is from genome assembly GCF_039544305.1 of Paeniglutamicibacter antarcticus. Classification (NCBI taxonomy): domain Bacteria; kingdom Bacillati; phylum Actinomycetota; class Actinomycetes; order Micrococcales; family Micrococcaceae; genus Paeniglutamicibacter; species Paeniglutamicibacter antarcticus. Next base: position 5,716 of record NZ_BAABLK010000075.1, on the reverse strand, counting down.
CTCAGGCCGGTGGCGGTGAATTGGGCCGAGAGCGCCAACCCACCGCCAAAGAGCAGCAAGATGTCCCAGGGCAGTTCCTTTGCGCTTCCCCAGTCCAACAACGGCGAGCCCTTGGTGAGGCTGGCGGGGACGATGAACAGCGCCAGGGCAACGCACATGGCAATCACGGCGTCTTCGATGTTGGTGTCCTCCCATACCAGCGGGACGGTGATCCAGGCGGCTGCCGCCAAGATGAAGACGATCAGCACCAGCGTTTCGCCACGGCCCATGGGTCCGAGCTTCCTGTACTCATCCGAAATCATCTCGCGTCCGCCGGGCAGCTCGGTGATCTCGGGCTTGAACATCACGAACGTGAGCAGGTACCACGCCAGGAACATGAAGAGCGCAGACATGGGCACGCCGACGAGCATCCACTGCCCGAACCCGACGTGGATGTCGTGGGCCTGCTGCAGGTAGCCCACCATCAGGGCGTTGGGCGGGGTGCCGATGATGGTCCCAAGGGAGCCGATGGAGGCGGAGTAGGCGATGCCCAGCATCAGCGCCACGCCGAATTTCGGCGGTACCGCCTTGTCTTCGCTCATCCGTGCGGTCAGTGCGAGCACCGACATGCCGATGGGCAGCATCATCACCGCGGTCGCGGTGTTCGAAACCCACATGCTCATGAAACCGGTGGCGATCATGAAGCCGACAATGAGCTGCCGGGGCCGGGTTCCCACCAGCAGGACGGTTTTCAGTGCGATGCGACGGTGCAGGTTCCAGCGTTGCATCGCCACGGCCAGCATGAATCCGCCCATGAACAAGAAGATGATCGGGTTGGCGTAGGGCTTGGCGGCGTCCCCGACCTCGGCGACGTTGAAGACGGGGAAGAGCACCAGCGGCAGCAGGGCCGTTGCCGCCAGCGGTATCGCCTCGCTCATCCACCACACCGCCATCATGACCGCGATCGTCGCGGTCAGCCGGGCGGGCTGGGCAAGATCACCGGGGAGGATGAGAAAGGTGAGAAGCGCGAGCACGGGACCGGCGAACAAGCCGATGCGTTTGCGCAGCAGGACTTTTCGATCCTCCCCGGATTCCCTGAGTCCCGGGGATATGTCGTCCTCGTGCGCGGCGGTGTCCGGGTCATCGGACGGGTCGGTGTCGGCAGGGGCGGGCGTGTTTGTCATGTCGTATCCCTTTCATGGGGTTGGCAGCCATGGACGGATTCCTTGATACCGGGCGGATAAGGGGTGGCTGTGGGTGGGTCGATTGGTTCCTTGGCTCCCCTTGGTTCGGTACCCTGGGCGACGCCAAAGAAGCGGCGCATCTCCTCCAAGACCTCGGTTGGACGTTCCTCGGGCAGATAGTGGCCGCAATCCAGGGAGCGTCCCGATACGTGCAACGCAACGCGCTCCCAGAGATCAAGTGGATTGAATAGGCGTTCAACGACCCCGTACTTGGCCCAGAGCACGCGGAGTTCGGGGCCAATCATGAGCCCCTGGGAACGGTCTGCCCGGTCGTGGACCAGATCGATGGTGGCCGCCGCGCGGTAGTCCCTGCAGGCACCGGATGCCCGTCGGACATCTGAGAAGCCGGCAATGTAATGCTCCAGCACCTCGGCGGGAAACGGAGACAAGCCGGCATGCCGGTTTCCCATGACGGCCTCGATGTAGGTGCGGGGATCAGCGGCAATCAGCCTCTCGGGCAGCGGCGCGTCCTGGATCAGAAAGAACCAGTGCCAGTAGGCGGTGGCGAAGTCGCGGTCCGTTGCCTCGTACATATCGAGGGTCGGGGCGATGTCCATCAGCATGGCGCCGGTGATGCTCTCCGGTGCGTCGGCCGCCAAACGCGCGGCGACCCGGGCGCCGCGGTCGTGGCCGGCCACCGCGAAACGATCGTGACCCAGGTGCTTCATCAGGGCCAGGGCGTCGCGTGCCATCTCCCGCTTGGAGTATCCGCTGTTGTCTGCTCCGGGATCAGGGCGCCCTGAATCACCGTAGCCGCGCAAGTCCGGTACCACCACGAAGAAGTCCCGGGTGAGACCAGGGGCCACACGATGCCACATCAGGTGGGATTCGGGGTGGCCGTGAAGCAGCAGAAGCGGTGGTCTTTCCGGATTGGGGCCCAGCTTGCCGCGTAGCTGCACGCCATTGACGCGGATGTCGAGATTGCGAAAGCCATCGAACATCCACGGACTCCTTCATCGGACATCGGCTAGGCGCGGTCGCTGCGTTCTGCGATCCCTTTGTCGCAATAGTAGGAGAGAAGCTGGCCCCCGGTAAGGGCCAGCATGTACAAGGTGTTCCCCGGGCCGGGAGAAGTACGTGGATCAACGCGAGGTTGCCCGGCAACAGGTGGGGGTCTTCGGTGTGTTGTGGCGACGGGGGAACCGGCTACTTCTTGCCGAAGAGACCGCCGAGGATCCCGTCCAAACCAATCCCTCCGGCGCCGTCCTGGCCGCCGGCCAAGGAGGGCGCGATCTTGGCCGGGAACACGATGACCACCGGGGCCGGCATCGGCCAGGTGTTTTGCACCGGTGTGCCCAGGTCCAGGCCACCGGGGGTCGCGCTGCCGAGCCTGGAGGCGAGGGCCAGCTGGTTGTCTCCCGGTGCGTGCTGGACGATCTTTTGGCCATCCGCGGTGTCCACGGCGTCGATGTCCACACCGCCGGAGAGCAGTCCAGCGTCATGCCGGGCGATTGCGGCGCAGAGCGGGTCGGCCACGCTGGGGGAGGATGCGTTGTTTCGCAGGCCGACGAGCAGCGAGAGCAGCGTCGTCGCGGCGGCGGCGCGTGCGGCGGCAGTATCGACGCCCAGCCTGGCACGCGATTGCTCCAACGGGCCCAGGTCCAGCAGTTCGTTGAGCTCGGCCATCGGGAGCTCCTGGTGATCGCGGGGGTGCGCGGAAATTGCGGCACTGGTCCCACCCTGTGGCGCAGATCACCTTGGCGGGTGTGATGGCAAGGACAAGAATCGGCGGATGGAGTATTTGTCGTCCATAATGGTTATGGCCGTGCTCGAAGCGGCAGCAACAACCCCGAAGCGAAGGAGCAACGTGCACTATTGGAAAGGCCTTGAAGCCGTACCGTCCGGCATCGGCCCGTCTGTAGTGACCATCGGAAACTTCGACGGGGTCCACCGCGGGCACCGCGAGGTGCTCGCCGCAGTGGTTGCCGCCGCCCGTGAGCGTCAGGCCAAGGCCATTGCCATCAGCTTCGACCCGCACCCCGCCCAGGTACACCGCCCGGAAAACGCACCGGAACTGATCATGGGGATCGAGGACCGCATCGAGACCCTCGCCGAGGAGGGACTCGATGGGCTGTTGATGATCCGCTACACCCTGGACTTCGCCAAGGCCACCGCCGAGGAATTCGTTGCCAAGGTCATCGTCGGCGCGCTCGGCGCGACCGCAGTGGTGGTTGGCCACGACGTGCGCTTCGGTGCCGGGAACGCCGGGGACTTCGAGACCATGGCGGAACTGGGCAAGCAATACGGCTTCGAGGTCATCGGGATCGACGACGTGGGGGAGCACCGCCGCTGGTCATCGACCTGGGTGCGCGAGGCGTTGAACCGCGGCGAGGTGGCAACCGCCGCCCAGATCCTGGGGCGCCCGCACCGGATGCGCGGCGAGGTAGTGCATGGGGCCGCGCGCGGCCGTGAACTCGGATTCCCCACCGCAAACCTTGACCCCGCAGCATCGGGCATCATCCCGGCCGACGGCGTCTACGCCGGATGGTTGCTGGACGAGGCGCAGGTGCGCTGGCCCGCTGCGATTTCCGTGGGCTCGAACCCGACATTCGAGGGTGTCAGCCGCCAGGTCGAGGCCCACGTGATCGACCGCCCCGCCGAGGGCGTGGAGGACTTTGACCTCTACGGGCAGCAGATCGTCGTGGAGTTCGTCGAACACCTGCGCCCGATGGTCGCCTACCGTGGCGTCGATGCATTGATCGAACAGATGCGCGAGGACGTGGAGCGCACCCGTACCGTCCTTCTAGATGCCTGAGTCCCCGGCACAGGACCGGGAAAAGGCCCCGCGGCCGGTTCCCGGTTTGCCGGCTCGTGCCTTCACCATGGATGCGGCGAGGCGCCGCGAACTGGCTGCCGCCTTCAAGGCCGGCGGCGCACACTACGATGCCGTGCGCCCCTCCTACCCGGACGCCGCACTGGACTTCATGGTCCCCGCCACTGCCCGTGACGTCGTCGATGTGGGTGCAGGGACCGGAATCTTCACCGCACTGTTGGTGGGCCGCGGCCTGGAGGTCACCGCGGTGGAACCATCCCAGGACATGCTTGGGGTGTTGACCGGGAGGTTGCCCGAGGTCGACGCCGTTCCCGGAACTGGGGAGGACACCGGGCTGGGGGAATCGAGCACCGATGTCATCACCTACGCACAGGCGTGGCACTGGGTTGATCCCAAGGCAGCCAGCGCCGAGGCCGCCCGGGTGCTGCGCACCGGTGGCCAGCTGGCCCTGGTGTGGAACCAGTTCGATGTCTCGATGCCCTGGGTGCACCGGCTGGCCCGGATCATGCACGCCGGGGACGTACACCGCCCGGATTTCATCCCGCCGCTGGGACCCGAGTTCCAGGGCCTGGAATCAGGGGCCTGGACCTGGGAGCAGTCGTTGAGCCCGGAGCAGGTCATCGAGCTGGCAAAGTCGCGCAGCTACTACCTGCGCGCCGGCGCGGCCACGCGTGCCCGGGTCGAACACAACCTGTCCTGGTATCTCTATGACCATTTGGGCCACAAGCCCGGGGTGCCGTTCGGCTTGCCGTACCTGACCCATGCCTGGCGGGCCCGGCTGCGCAGCCAGTAGAACGAGCCTCGGACCACTCCAATGCGGCGCTAAGGAGGTACGGAACCGGACCGCCGAAGCACCGAACCGATGTATGTTTCGGCCCTCATCCAGTCGCCGGATTCCGGAAGCGAAACCTTGAATGGCCCAGGGAACCGGTGCCCCGAGCGCAAACCCGTCTGCGTGGCGGGGACCGTTGGTGTGGACGGGGTTGTTGGACGCCTCGTATTTCCTGCTCGCGTTTTTGGGGTCGACGGTGCTGCTGTGGGTCCCGGTGGTCATCGGGGCATGGGGCGCCAGGAACCTTCGGGCTAACGAGAGGTATTGATTGCCGTTGGTTCCGTGCATTGGGGCGGTCGTGTTCTTCGTCTACCTTTTCGTGGTGTTCTCGATCGGCTTCCTGTCCAGCTAGGCCCACGGCGGATGCAGCCTCGTGCCGCAGGTGCCTGGCCACGGCGGGATGGACGATCGGAAACGAGTTGAAGAGGGATAATCGCTGACACCGCCCGTCCTCTTCGCGATCGCGAGGACCGGCGGGGTCGCCGAAAAAACCGTTCCGCGTGCGGAAACGAAGCTGCGGACCTGGCAAAACCATTGCGTTGGCCCGACACGGATGCTAATCCTAGAACATCGGATGCCCAGTGGCAGCCCGGCCACCTGAATCAAGATCCCCAACGAACCGACGGAGCAGCCATGACGATGAACGACGATGAGAAGCGGACCCTGGAGCATTGGAGCAACCGGCTCACGCAAGCCCTGCAGATCCTGGATCTGAAGGAAGAGAATGACCTGATCCTCAGGTTGGCGCAGGAATCATCGACGTCGGTGAGCCCGTCCTCGGGACCCATCAGCACGTTCTATGCCGGCTACGCCGCGGCCCTGGCTGCCACTAGCAGGCACGTTGATCCACAGGAGGCGGTCAAGACCGCCGTGGAAAAGATCATGAAG
>NZ_BAABLK010000074.1:0-4876 GCF_039544305.1 Paeniglutamicibacter antarcticus | reverse complement strand
TCAAAGCGCAACACCGGGTGTGTTGCAGCTCAGACCAGAGAATCACGTCCAGGGTGCCGGTTCCCTGTTCGTGGCGATGCAGTTCCACTTACGTGGACTGGCGGTTTCAAATACCGCTATTTAACAACACGCCGCCGATACACGCGAGCACAATCCTGGCCGCATCTTCCCTTGAATTCCTCGGATTAGGTAACCGAAAGACACCCGCTAGATTATTCAAAGAAGCCGTACGCCAGTTGTATACCTCGTTGTTTTTATACGGCTTTGCTGTGATGACAAATACGAGGCTTCCGTCATCGATAGCCTCTTGTGCCCCACCGCCAGGTTTCCAGTTTCGCGCCCCTGGGTAGTGGGTATCTTGCCGGCGAGGAGCAAACGGTGCGCTCAACGGTGACGTTCAGTTGGCCTGCTACGTGTCGATCCGTTCACTTCTTCAGGAAGCTGCTCGATCGGGACAAGAACAATGTCGTGCACTTTCCAATCCACCTCCAAACACCCCTCCCGCGCATCGGCGAGTTGACTCAGGGTCGGGGTTCGGCCGTATTTCGGAACAATGAATGACTCGATGTGGAAGACGTGTCCCTGGTCTCGAACACGGGAGCCAACTTCGTCCGCCCACGGCAGCTTCCGCAAGTAGTCGTTGACCTGAATAATAACGGGGTGGGTTTTTCCGTCATCAAAAGTCGTAGCTGCAGTGTCGATAAGGTCCGTGATCGCCGCGCGCATGTTCTTGATGCCATCGCGCAGGATACTCACGGCGATGAACAGCGCAGCAGCAGCGTCAGCCCACCACAAGCCCAACCCGATTCCTGCCACCCCAACGATCGACCCGGCCGCGGTCATCCAGTCGGCTTTGTTCATATCCGCATCTGCATACAGGACCTTGTCGTGCAGCTCCCGGGCGAGGCGCATTTTCACGCGCCCGAAATAAATCGGCAAAGGAATGGTCAAGGCCATCACGATCATCATCACCCACCCCAGCCACACGGGTTCACCGAATAGCACGATCGAACCGATCGGTGGGTGCTCGGCACTGATCAGTCCGGTAGCGGAATCCACAACCAGGAACACACCCATGGCAAACAAGGCCACCCCGGAAACCAAGTGAGCCACGCCCACCGCCCTGTGCAACCCGTAGGGGTATTTAGCAGTCGGAGGGCGGTTTACGATGCGAACTGCGACCAGAAACGCAATCGGCGGCGCCAACGAGAGCAGATCCTCGATCCATGCTGCTTTCATCGCTTGCGAGTTTCCCATCACCAGATAGACCATCGTGATGGCCACCGCCAAGAAGACCAAAGTGAACCACTCGATCTTTACTGCGGCGCGTAAGGCACGGACTTGCGGTTCAAGGAGCTCCGTGCGGCCAAAGCGAGGTTTCATGATCCCACCTGCGTTACGAGGAATTTCTCCAAGGCAACGAGAAGCGCGTTCTCGCCCATCCGCACGATCATGACGTGCTTATCCTGGCCCTCGACCGTAGTTGTCTCTAAGTAGGGGCGGGTGGCGGCTCCCTTATCAACCCAGGGGGTGTCTTCCAGAAAACCTCCGATGACGATATCAAGCTCCCCGCGCTCAAGACCATCCAACAGAACCGCTTCACTACCGGTGCTCCACTCGATCTCCGAGCCAATTTGTTCCGCGAAATCTGAAAGTAATCCGGGTTCAGTCCCTGTCGGTTCCGCAGTCTCGTCCCGCTTTACCCAAGGACTATTCTCGGTAGCTCCCACGCGCATAACACCGTCACGCATGCGGTCCAGGGTGCCGTGTGGGTCCGTGGGTATCTGGCTCCCACAAGCCGTCAACAGCAATGCGATCAATGCGACGACAACGGCCCATAAACGACGTTCGAAAATTTGATTTCCCACCATATGACAGACCATAACCAAAAGCTGCGCACTGAACCAGTTATCTTCACCCTGGACCGTGCATGGGCCGGCGGGTGCCCTGGAAAGTTATGGCTTACAAGACGAAAGAATCGGGTGGGTTGATCCCTGGAATCGTTACATTGGCGTCTATGGTTCCAAGGGCGGATGACGTGTCGTTTCTCTTGGGCCAAGTCGAGCTTGGTGTGCCCGATGCAGACGGAATCCACGAGAGGAACATCAGTCTTTGGATTGCGCTGCTGCCCAGTCCGGCTGCTGCATAACCAGCACTGCCCATAGCTACGCCTGCAACCAAGAAACTCCAGGGACCTTAGGTGGTGAAGGGTTGGGAGAGATACCTGGCTTCGAACGCAGTAGCGTTGGTCTTTGGTGCGCTTGGTCCCTCGGACTGGGCCCGGATCTCCGCACTGGTACGTCGCTTGGGCGATCCGGTGTACCGCACGTGGTCCATCGGTCGGTACGGGGTCTGGAGACCGGTCAGGAAACGTGCATGCCACAAGGGCGGGACCAGCGAGGTGAACTTGGGACGATCGGCAAGGAAAAGACGCATGGCCGGGCAGAAAGGCATCAATGCCAACCGTCTGCGGTGGACATCTCCCACGACGTGCAGCAGCAAGTACTCGATCATTTCCTCGGACTTGTAGCGTCGTTTGAGCTGGACATGATGCACCCACAACTCATCCTCGCTCATGCTGTACTGCACAAAACCCGCAAGGTCTCCCTGCACGAACAGCAGATACCGATGTTGTTCCTGGTTATTTTCAACGACCCGCATTGCTGCGCCCACCGCCTTCTGCCCACGACGCACCAAGGAGGTCACAGAAAAAATCTGCACCCGGTAACGGGGCAAATCGCCCAAAACCCGCAACAGATGAACCCAAACCAACGCACCGCTCCATGGAATACTCCATTCAAGGAATCCAAGGTCCGCTGATGGACCATCTTCAGTTTACAAGGGAGCCGGTAGAAATCCCTGTCAAGCCACGGAATGCCGCCCTTCCGTGACCGGCACTCTCCAGCTTCGGGAAAGAAAAAGGTCTTAGAGCTTTGTACCGTTGCCTGGATATCAAAGGCATCGTCGATACGCTCGATCCGGGCTGTGTCTGACGGTCCCGCAGCGCGAGGCGGTCCTGGGTCTACGATTTACCATGATGCCCGGCATGCAAAATCCCTTTACCACCACTCCTGCGAGGATCATTGGTTTCACCCTCCACCCCTGGTGAAAGGCATTGTGCTTAGTGTCCGCAAATTCGTTCGTCCGCTTGATCCATGGTTTTTAGGCCGCGGCAAAATTGGGCCCAAAGAACCAGAGGAAGGCATATGAGTTCCAATAGGACCCGGGTGTACGGAGATCGGATCGGTGGTGTCAACTGTTCTCGGGCCGCACCAAGCTGTCGTCGTCCACTTCAAGATCAGGCACCGGCGAAGGTTCTTCACCTGATTTTCTGGTCTTTTCCTGCTTCGCCTTCACATCCTTGATGGAAGGCTCGTAATCCCGGGAGGCCCGCAGGTCGGCGTCTGGAGTGGTGTCCTGTGGATCGTTAGGAGTTTGCCCAACCATGCTGATTCTCCTCAATAATGCCGGTGGTGTGACCGAAAATAACGTTAGTGGTGTGGCCGAAAGAGTTCAACACACTTGCATGACCGAGGAACGCCCTCGCGGCCTGCGAGCGTGCATAGTTAGGAATTTCGGTCGTGCTGGTGATTGATACTTGCCTGGTCGACCTTGCGGTGGAAACCCATGCCGGCTTTTCCTCCTAGGATCGCTGCCAACAGCGGGATGAGTACTGCGATGGCCAAGGCAATGAAGCCGCTTGCCGTGAGCATGTCGCTACTGACCGGGATCTGGGGTAGCCCGCCGATCTGATTCATGACATCGAATTTGTCTCCGGCGATCGCGGTGATGATCGCCAGAACGATCGCGATGATAATCGCCCACAACCACACCGCAAATCCTTGCTTCGCCCCGTTGAAGCGAGCCATGCGGCCTGCGACGTAGCCGCCGCAGTAGTAAGCAATAAACAAGATCACTGCGAAGACAATCGCCCCGATAATGCCGATGGTCTGCGCATTCTGGCTGGTCTGGTCCGCTGCCTCATGGGCGCCGGTGTCATTGGCTAGCCCGACGCTGAGTCCGATGGCGCTAAGCACGGCGGTAAGCAGGACCGCAATGCCAATGGCGGTCATCCACCCGAAGAAGGCGGACCCAAACTTGATCCCCCCGAATTCCCGCTTCTGCGCATCGACCACATCATCGCGTCGGGACCTGGGGGTGCTTGATCCTGCATTGGATTGCTGTGCCATGACTCTCCTTGAGTGCTTTCATTCACCAGGTGTCCGGTACCGCGTCCAGAAAACAAAAAAGCCGGATCATTCGCATGCGGTGAATTTTGGAAAATAGATTCATCAGTTCCTCTCCCATATTGGTCCTAGTTCCGCAACCGGGCAAGCCTTGTTCCCGAGCAACCCTCCACGGTGGTGATGTGGGGCTTTCTGGCATTAGCCGGGAAGCCCGGCTCGACCGTTTCATGCCGGCGAGCATGCCAAGGAGCAGACCAACCCATGGCGCGTAACTACTTTCACTGTCCCCTTAGCCGACCGCTGAACACATCAACGTATTAAGGAACGACTACACCTCGCTGGGCTGCAAAATCATGCCGTGTAGGTATCCACTGACACTGACACTTGCCTCAAAGGCCATGGAACTACTCCTTTGTGCACCGGAACCTGCAATATGGCGTACTCAGTCAGCCTTGACTCTCAACAAGCGTCTGGAAACCGCTTGGAAACGACGCCAGTGGTTATGACAAGTCGGAATAAACCTCTTTAGGATGAACCGTCGATGAAGGCCTTGGCATGCTCCACGGCTTTCTTGAACGCGTCATTGCGCAACCTCACCTTCTCCAGTTGCCCCGACTCAAGGTAGTCAGTAAGACCAGGTCGCAACAACCAAATATCCCCTTGAGGAGGAAGGTAAAACATCCCAAACG
>NZ_BAABLK010000073.1:0-3493 GCF_039544305.1 Paeniglutamicibacter antarcticus | reverse complement strand
TCCTTGGCTGCCATGATCTTGCGCAGTCCGCTCAGGCGGCGTTCGAACTCTGCGTCCGAGAAGGTCAGCTGCTGCTTGGTTCCGTTGTGCAGGGTCTTGAGTCGCTCAAGCTCGGAGATGCTGCTTATTGCTGCCGATGAAGTGGCCATGGGAAACTCCTTTGTTGTTACGTTTTGATGTTCAGAAAGGGGAAAGGGAGAGGACAGATAGATGGCTCTAGCGGCCTAGGCCAGCGGTTTTTTGCTGGTTTCCACCGAACAAGCGACGGCAACGAGCGAGACCACTGCTGCGGCCATCAGGTACCAACCCGGAGCCAAGGGGGTGCCGGAAGAGGCAATCAGGACGGTTGCCACGAACGGTGCCGTCCCGCCGAATAGGGCGTTGGAGAGGTTGAAGCTGACGGCGAATCCGGTGTAGCGGACCCGGGTGGGGAACATCTCGGCCAAGTAGCTGGGCAGGGTCCCGTCGTTGAGACTGAGCATCCCGCCGAGAAGAATCTGTACCAGCAAGATGATGAAGAAGTTGCCGGTGTCCAACAGCATGAATAGCGGAACAGTCAGTAGGACGAAGAGGATCGATGCAGTCATCAGGATCCTCTTGCGTCCGAACTTGTCCGAGAGCATGCCCACCACGAAGATGAAGCCGATGTAGGTTCCCAATGCCACCGTTGTGGCCATATATGCCGAAGCTTCGCTTAGTCCAACGGTCTTTACCAGGTAAGTCGGCATGTAGCTGAGGATCAGGTAGAAGCCAACCGCGTTGAGCAACACCGCACCCACAGCCTGGATAAGCTGGCGCCAGTGGTTCTTGAACAATGAACTGACCGGGGTCTTGTCCGTGCTGTCTTCTTCGGCCATTGCGTTGAAAACCGGGGAGTCTTCAAGTCGGGTCCGGATGTAGCGGCCGATCAGTCCCATGGGTGCAGCCAGAAGGAACGGAAGACGCCAGCCCCACGATTGCATCTGCTCGGTATCCAGCAGTCCGGTCAGCAATGCCGCCATCAGGGAACCCAGCAGCAGGCCGGTGGCCGTGCTGGCTGGAACCACTGCCGCGTAGAGACCACGACGGTTGGCCGGAGCATACTCCACCAAAAACGCCGCTGCGCCTGCGTATTCTCCGGAGGCGGAGAAGCCTTGGGCGACGCGAATGATCAGCAACAGGATCGGAGCCCAGATGCCAATGGTGTTATAAGACGGGATCAAGGCAATGCAGAACGTAGCCCCGGACATGATCAGGATGGACCACGAGAGCGCTTCACGCCGACCGATCTTGTCTCCGATGTGTCCCCAGACGAACCCGCCCAGCGGACGGATAAAGAAGGAAACTGCGAAGAGAGCGAAGGTGAGCATAAGCCCGGTCGTCGGGTCCGAATCCGGGAAGAAGACTGCCGTGATGGTGATGGCAAGGTAGCCATATACCGCGTAGTCGAACCACTCCACGAAGTTGCCGATAAAACTGGCTGCAACCACCTTGCGAAGAGTTTTCGAGTCAACCGCCATCGGATCACCTCCGCCGAAGCCTGCGTTCTCCTCGCCGTGGACCCCTTCGTTGCGGTTGAGGAGCGTGCTCGTTGCAGAAGCCGCATTGGCATCATTGCCGACCACGGAATTTTTACGCTGAATCATTCGGGAACCACCAAAGTTTTCTAAGTTGCATTGTTTGCAACACCGTTGCGTAAACTGTATTTGTGTCCGGTGTCACTGTCAAGGGCTTGTTTGATCCAGGTCACAGACCCACGTTTCGACGTCGGAACACCGGGCACACGGCCCGGAGCCCTCTCCTTGTCACAGCGCAACCAGAAACGCCCCCCCCGGTTCTCCTGCGACGGCCAAGCGACTCACCGAACTGGCCCTGCCACATTCGGTCGGGAGAAACTACGTTGGCATGGATTAAGCATGAGGACTCGCCAATGCCCGAGAGGCCTGTGCTCTGGCTGATTCGAAGCACCAGCGCCCCACATCGCCTAGCGCGGATCTAGGACCACGTCTCCTCGCAGCTTAAGAGATGAAAATAGCGGCTTCAATGGCCGTGGCCCGAGCGACAGAGAAAACCCAATGGGCCCCTCAATACTGAAGCCGACCGCGCCCACCGGCTGCCTAACGGCACGCAGAAGTGCCACCCGCTGAAGTTGCCAGAACAGAGCAGCCCATCAAGTGAAAATATCCGAGGCTTTGGTGACTGCTGCTCCATCGCCGGGAAATCGCTGCTCACTTTGATGACGCTGGAGGCACCCGGGGTAGCCGGCAAACACACAAAGGGCCCGTTACCCAGAGGCCGAATGGGACCGCGGATCGTTACACTGTGCGGGATTTTCGAAACGCCAAGAACCCAGCCACTGATCCCACGGGGGTCAACCGAGAATCAACCTTGGACGCCCGGATCCCTGAACCCCACGCCGGCAGCGACGCACTTTCCTTCGTCCCACCGCAACGAGCGAACCGTGGCCCGTAAATGGCGATAGAGCGTCGATTCAACTAAAGGACGGCTCTGATCGTCTGTTCGAAACTGACGATGTGTTCCAAGGCCATGGCCTTTGCCTTATCTGCGTCCCGCGCAACGATGGCATCAAGCAGGGCAACATGCTCATCGATGTGCCCGGCAACGGAGGGCACTTTATCCAGAACCAAGCACCAGATGCGAGTGGCCAGGTTGTCGAGCCGGATCAGCGTGTCTTCCAAATGGGGGTTGCCTGCTGCGCGATAGATGCTGCGGTGCACGTCGAGGTCGTAGGACATCAGCCCTCGCTTGTCCACGTGGCGGTCCCCCAGCCGCTCGATATCGCGGGCCAGCGCGCCCAAGGTCTCCCGCTCGGCGTCCGATGCGCCCAGGGCTGCCTTGTAGGCGGCAAGGGGCTCGAGGGAGCGGCGAAGTTCCGAGACGTCGGCGAGTTCGGTGATGTCTACGATGGTGGCAAAGGTGCCCCGTCGCGGATAGGAAACGACCAAGTGGTCGATCTCCAGACGCTTGAGCGCCTCACGCACCGGGGTGCGCCCCACCCCCAGCTCCAAGGCCAGCTGGCCGTCGTTGATCGGTTCCCCAGGGCGGATATCCAGCATAATCAGCCGGTCTCGAATGTCGCGGTAGGCCTGTTCGGCCAGGGATATCTGCTCACCCACGAGCTGCGGGCTTGCGGAGATAGTACTCATTTTTGAATGTCCCTTCCGTTGCCGAGGATACGGATTCACTGCAGTTCGATCGGTCTGGCGACTTATTTCCTAGCGGCCATTGACACTATGTGATCATCATCATAGCATTAGGGTTAGTTCTGATATATCAATCATAAACAACTTGTACTTCAAGGAGTGAACACTGGATGACTGCCACGCATGCCACGCTTGTAGAGTCAACGCTGACCGAGAGCATTGCGACCCTTGATCCGGAGATCGCGGAGCGTATCGACGCGGAACTGGCTCGCCAGCAGCGCGGCCTGGAGATGATCGCCTCGGAGAACCACACGGCCCTTGCCGTGATGCAGGCCCAGGGTTCGGTGTTG
>NZ_BAABLK010000072.1:0-3267 GCF_039544305.1 Paeniglutamicibacter antarcticus | reverse complement strand
TCCGGCGGTGACCTACTCTCCCACACCCTCCCGAGTGCAGTACCATCGGCGCAGTGGGTCTTAGCTTCCGGGTTCGGTATGGGACCGGGCGTTTCCCCCACGCTATGACCGCCGTAACTCTAGTACCCTCCACACCCAAACCTGAAAACCAGGCAAAGGGGTATGAATGGTGAATCTATGGGTCACGACCATAATAACTATGGTTCATCTTTGATTGTATCCCGTAAAAAACAACATAGGTTTGTTGTTTCGGGACCGTATAGTGGACGCAGCATACTTGCCAACACCAAGTGTTGGTGTTTGTGGTTTAAGTTATCGGCCTATTAGTACAGGTCAGCTTCACGAGTCTTTAGTCCTCGCTTCCACATCCTGCCTATCAACCCAGTGGTCTGGCTGGGGGCCTCTCACACTCAAAAGTGTATGGAAATCTCATCTCGAAGTGGGCTTCCCGCTTAGATGCTTTCAGCGGTTATCCCTTCCGAACGTAGCTAATCAGCGGTGCACTTGGCAGTACAACTGACACACCAGAGGTTCGTCCGTCCCGGTCCTCTCGTACTAAGGACAGCTCTTCTCAAATTTCCTGCGCGCGCAGCGGATAGGGACCGAACTGTCTCACGACGTTCTAAACCCAGCTCGCGTACCGCTTTAATGGGCGAACAGCCCAACCCTTGGGACCTACTCCAGCCCCAGGATGCGACGAGCCGACATCGAGGTGCCAAACCATGCCGTCGATATGGACTCTTGGGCAAGATCAGCCTGTTATCCCCGAGGTACCTTTTATCCGTTGAGCGACGGCCGTTCCACAACGTGCCGCCGGATCACTAGTCCCGACTTTCGTCCCTGCTCGAGCTGTCGCTCTCACAGTCAAGCTCCCTTGTGCACTTACACTCGACACCTGATTGCCAACCAGGCTGAGGGAACCTTTGGGCGCCTCCGTTACTCTTTAGGAGGCAACCGCCCCAGTTAAACTACCCATCAGGCACTGTCCCTGACCCAGATCATGGGCCGAAGTTAGGTGACCGGTACAGCCAGAGTGGTATTTCAACGATGACTCCACCCGAACTAGCGTCCGAGCTTCAACGTCTCCCACCTATCCTACACAAGCTGCACCGAACACCAATACCAAACTATAGTAAAGGTCTCGGGGTCTTTCCGTCCTGCTGCGCGTAACGAGCATCTTTACTCGTAATGCAATTTCGCCGAGTTCATGGTTGAGACAGCGGGGAAGTCGTTACTCCATTCGTGCAGGTCGGAACTTACCCGACAAGGAATTTCGCTACCTTAGGATGGTTATAGTTACCACCGCCGTTTACTGGGGCTTAAATTCTCAGCTTCGCTCCGAAGAACTAACCGGTCCTCTTAACCTTCCAGCACCGGGCAGGAGTCAGTCCGTATACATCGTCTTGCGACTTCGCACGGACCTGTGTTTTTAGTAAACAGTCGCTTCCCCCTGGTCTCTGCGGCCCACACCCGCTCACACCAGCAAGTGGTGTTCACGAGGCAGGCCCCCCTTCTCCCGAAGTTACGGGGGCATTTTGCCGAGTTCCTTAACCATGATTCTCTCGATCGCCTTAGTATTCTCTACCTGATCACCTGTGTCGGTTTGGGGTACGGGCGGCTAAAACCTCACGTCGATGCTTTTCTTGGCAGCATAGGATCACCGAATCACCCCCCAAAAGGGGCGCCTATCGGGTCTCAGGCTATATGAGTCACGGATTTGCCTATGACTCGCCCTACATCCTTGGACCAGGTCAATTCCATTGCCTGGCTCGGCTACCTTCCTGCGTCACACCTGTTAATACGTTTACCTCCCTGGTTCGGGTCCCACGCCTCACACCCGATACAAGACCCGAAGGCCTCATGATGGGTGGTTGGGGTGGTTAGCATCACCAGTTCAATATGGACGGTTTTTTGCCGGTACGGGAATATCAACCCGTTGTCCATCGACTACGCCTGTCGGCCTCGCCTTAGGTCCCGACTTACCCAGGGCAGATTAGCTTGACCCTGGAACCCTTGATCATTCGGCGGACGGGTTTCTCACCCGTCATTCGCTACTCATGCCTGCATTCTCACTCGTGTGGTCTCCACCGCTGGTTTACACCGCGACTTCACTGCCCACACGACGCTCCCCTACCCATCCACACGGCTGGACCACGAAGGCCTGCCAAATATATGAATGACGCAACTTCGGCGGTGTGCTTGAGCCCCGCTACATTGTCGGCGCGGAATCACTTGACCAGTGAGCTATTACGCACTCTTTCAAGGATGGCTGCTTCTAAGCCAACCTCCTGGTTGTCTTCGCAACTCCACATCCTTTTCCACTTAGCACACGCTTAGGGGCCTTAGTTGGCGTTCTGGGCTGTTTCCCTCTCGACTATGAAGCTTATCCCCCACAGTCTCACTGCTGCGCTCTCACTTACCGGCATTCGGAGTTTGGCTGACGTCAGTAACCTTGTAGGGCCCATTAGCCATCCAGTAGCTCTACCTCCGGTAAGAAACACGCAACGCTGCACCTAAATGCATTTCGGGGAGAACCAGCTATCACGAAGTTTGATTGGCCTTTCACCCCTACCCACAGCTCATCCCCTCCATTTTCAACTGAAGTGGGTTCGGTCCTCCACGCGCTCTTACACGCGCTTCAACCTGGCCATGGGTAGATCACTTCGCTTCGGGTCTAGATCACGCCACTAACTCGCCCTATTCAGACTCGCTTTCGCTACGGCTTCCCCACACGGGTTAACCTCGCGACGTAACACTAACTCGCAGGCTCATTCTTCAAAAGGCACGCTGTCACCCCAACAAGGAGGCTCCAACGGATTGTAAGCGCACGGTTTCAGGTACTATTTCACTCCCCTCCCGGGGTACTTTTCACCATTCCCTCACGGTACTTATCCGCTATCGGTCATTGGGTAGTATTTAGGCTTACCAGGTGGTCCTGGCAGATTCAAACGGGATTTCTCGGGCCCCGTCCTACTTGGGATACTTCCACAAAGCGGCGGAACGCATTAGCACTACGGGACTCTCACCCTCTACGGTCCGGCATTCAAACCGATTCGCCTATACGCCCGCACCTCACTTCACCAGTCCGGCAGAACTGATACGGAAAGTCCCACAACCCCGACCATGCAACGCCCGCCGGCTATCACACATGGCTCGGTTTAGCCCCATCCGCGTTCGCTCGCCACTACTAACGGAATCACTATTGTTTTCTCTTCCTGCGGGTACTGAGATGTTTCACTTCCCCGCGTTCCCTCCACGCAGCCTATG
>NZ_BAABLK010000071.1:0-3109 GCF_039544305.1 Paeniglutamicibacter antarcticus | reverse complement strand
GGGTATACCCCAACTAGACGTAAGACTGGCATATTAAATGATGTCATATTAGGGTTCGTATTCTTATTAATGGACAGAGTTTGGTCGAGCTCATAGAATCTAACCTGACAATGAGCAGGGTTTTCTAATTTTGGGGGAGTCAGTGGCAGGGCAGCGACTTGGATACGTGCGGGTGAGTACCTTGGATCAAAATGAGCAACGCCAGCTCGAAGGCCAAACTCTTGACCAGGTGTTCACCGATCATGCTTCGGGCAAGGATACGAAGCGTCCGAAGCTTGATGAGCTGATCAGGTTCGCCCGAGCGGGGGACACCGTGCTGGTGCACTCTATGGACCGCCTGGCCCGAAACCTCGACGACCTTCGGTCGGTGGTGCAAAAACTGACCGGCAAGGGTGCCCGGGTGGAATTCGTGAAAGAAGGCTTAGTGTTCACGGGGGAGGACTCCCCGATGGCGAACCTGATGCTCTCGGTCATGGGAGCCTTCGCCGAGTTCGAACGCTCCCTTATTAAGGAACGCCAACGCGAAGGAATCGCCCTGGCCAAAACGCGTGGAGTCTACAAGGGACGCAAACGTTCACTGAGTCCTGATCAGGTCAGTGAGTTGGTGGCCTTGGCTGTCAAGGGTGTCCCCAAAGCGCAACTTGCCAGGGATTACGGGTTGAGCAGGGAAACGGTATATCAGTACCTGCGAAGAGCGGAACGGTCCACCGGGTAGATGCTGGCACCAAACACTGAAATATTCGTAGTTGGGGGCACAACCTGCGCTCCGCGGCATCGAATTCTCTACAAGGAATTCTGTTTCGTAGCCAATACTGCAAAATCGAAGCTAAATGTAGACCTTTAAGGCACACTGTGTGTCATGGGTGACACTGTGGAGATCACAACGCAGAATACGACTGTTGAGGAATGGACGTGGGCTCTGGCTCAGTCCACAGGCTCGCCGGGCGGTGGTGCCGGCGCTGGCTTGATGCTTGCCATTGCCGCTTCTTTGACGTCAATGGTTGCCGGTTATACCCAAACCTCCGAAGATCAGAGACCGGAACTTAGCCTCATCCTCCAACGGGCCCACGAACTGCGTCACGAGGCATTGCGTTTGGCCGATGAGGATGCAGCGGCGTCCAAGGCCTTCGGCGCCGCATTTCGTTTGCAACCGGGTTCGGCGAGAGATTCTGCAATATCCGAGGCGTCGGTGGAGGCGGCCAAGGCCTCAGCTGTTTTGGGCCAGAAAGCGATCGAAGCCATCGAAGACCTGGCATGGCTTTCCACCTATGGAAACCGGGCGCTCATTGCCGATGTTGTCGTTGGGTTCGGTGCCTTGCGATCCACGCTGGCAGGGGCACGCACCAATGTCAGTTTTGACCTTTCGACGCTCACTGCAGCAGGGCAAACGCTGGAGGAAATTCGCGCACAGCATCCGGTTCTTTGGTCCATGGTCGGAAAACTAAATGAGGGCATTGAACGGATAGATGGCCTCATGGCTGGTCTTGATCCCGAGGCGGCACCCACGGATGATATGTCCTAGAACAATGCTCGTTTTCCGCCTTCGACGCGTTTTAGTTTCATGTGGACCGGAGCTTGAAAGTACGCAAAAGCGAAGTAATCGACCTGTAGGAAGGACACTGAGGTGGACTCGATCAATCAGCTCATTGTGCAAGCTGAGGCACTGGGAGAATATGCGGCGGATCGTTTGCATGGGTTGAGTGCCAGAATCATCGTGGTTCCCGAACGCAATGCACACCACCCCGGATATGACACCGGGGATCTGGTGCTTCAGGCCTACCGTTCCTATGGGGTGGAGGTGGTGCGGTCCATTTTGTAAGGCTATCAACGGGGGTACAACGCACGGGCAACCGAATGACGAGGGTTAGTACTCCGCTTTGTTCAGATTACCAATGGCGTGGGGGAGGCTCTTCCCCACGCCACTGAAGGGGAAAAAGCAGCAATCACTGCAGCGTTGCAAAGCGACTAGACGCCTGTGCGCTTAGGTGTCACCAGAGAACGGGTACACCGGATATGTCGAACCCCTGGACGTCACGCTGGTTGTGAGCTACCAGGTAATTTCCTCATGATGGGAGGGGGCAGCCTTGACAGGTGCCACGCAGGATACTCCCGTGAACCAGAACCAGGCAGTTCGCGCACCAGTATTATCTCCAACCGCACGGGATCAAGACGGCTTGGCTTACCTTCCCACCACCAGCGGCGAAATGAACGTTTAGGCAGTCCTCGACTACCAAGAGACAGGATGAAAGTGCATCTCTTGGGGGTACTGAGCGGGTTTCTCAGGTCTTTGACCCGTCACCGAATTGAGGCACCACCGTTTAGATCCCTCCCTGATTCGTTAGCCCCAGGTGGCGCCCCATCCGCAGGTACGGATCAAGCATCGGCGTGTCCCCGGATATCTGCTCACAGCATGGGTCAGCAGACTGCATATAGAAAATAAGCACCCTACTGCTCTGGGTGCTTACCGGAACCTATGCTTCCGGAGGATCCTCATCATCGCTGGACTCATCGAAGTACGCATCGAATCCAGGGTCTTCTTCTGGCTCCAGCTCGCTGTCGTGCGCTTCGTCCCACACCACCATTCGTTCACTATCCGTCCCGATGTGGAGCTCATCGTCGAGGTCCAGGGGTCGGGCATCATCGGGGGCGATGACGCCTTGCGCGATGGCCGTGGCATCAGCAGGGTCCAGGGGTTCAATAACTTCACTCATTGATCTGCTTCCTGTTCACAAGTGGTTCCAAGAAACGCTATGGCTCGGGTTACCGCGGTAGGACAGGCTGAGAAGTGATTCAAGGCCGGTCAACCGTGGATGGTCTTCACCCTCGTTGCGTATCGAAGCGTAGGAGTGGAATCAGTCTTTTGGGGTCTTCTGCTGCTTGTTGGGCTTCGCGTCCTGCTGGTCGAGTTCGTTTCTCAGCGAGGTGTTTTCTGCCTCCAAAGACAGAACAAGTCGGATTCCCGACAGATTCAGCCCCTGAGCCAGGAGGTGGGAGATCCGACGCAGGATATCGAGATCCGCTTCGCTGTAGCGGCGGGTTCCCCCTTCAGTGCGTTGAGGGTCTAAGAGTCCCTTGCGTTCATAAAGGCGCAGGTTTTGCTGACCTGTGC
>NZ_BAABLK010000070.1:0-3061 GCF_039544305.1 Paeniglutamicibacter antarcticus | reverse complement strand
CGGCCCCACAGCAACAATCAGGGACTGTCGCCAGCCAAGGCCTTGGCCGTGTTCCAACAGCAGTATGTATTGGCAGCAGCGTAAGAAGAAAAATCAATCAAGCTGTCTCAAAAACTTGACGAGCGCAGATCTGCGTCCGCTGCGCCTGGCACTGGGTCTCACGCAGGTGGTGGCAGCTTCCGCTTTGGGGTGTTGGACAACCGCGATTTCACGAATTGAGCGAGGCTTATGCCGGGACTGTGAGGCCATTGAACGTTACCGGACATGGCTGGAAAAACAGGTCACAGAAAGCAGTTGACAACAATAGGAGCATCATGGTGTCCATGATGTCACGGCATCGTGTGTCCACGATGCGCCGAGACAGGACAGATATCCTCGCCGGTACCGAAGCCATGAACCAAGCCCAGGCAGATGGGAACCGCCAGATCCTCATCGGGGACAAGAACTACTTCGGGACAGAATTCGAGGACGCGGTGGACCAATCGGGGATCCAGCTACTGCGCCCAGCCCGAAAGGGTGAGAAACCGAGGCCATGGGCCCGCTTCTTCAAGCCCCTGCGACAGGTTATTGAGTCCATCAATGACACTCTCAAAGGTCAACTTGACTTGGAGCGGCACGGTGGTCGGACATCGGCCGGCGTCATCGCCCGGGTCGTGCAGCGACTTTTGGCGATGACGGCAGCGATCTGGCACAACAAGAACATCGGAGTCGCCGTCCGTCGCTCACTGGTCGCCTATGACCACTGACCCCTTGGAATTATTCATCTAGCGTCGGCGCTGTCCCGCCTGGAGCGCCGTCGTCCAAACATGCGGCTTCTGGGGCTGCCCCTTCCAGCTCCGATACGCGTTGCCAGCTTCTAATCTTAGCTGTGCACGCGTTGGCGCTGGTAAGGCCACGAAACGGTCGATGGCTGCTAGCCAACTCTCCGGTTCACGGTCCTTCACGACGATTCCTCCACCGGATTGTAGAATTTCTGTCCACGGCGTAGAAGGAGTGGTGAAGACTGGGCAGGAAACAGAGAGAGATTCCGCGATGACATGCCCAAAGTTCTCACCGGCTGTCGGCATTAACAGTGCATCATATGCAGCCAGTGTGCTACAGGCTGCTTCCGGGGCTACTGTCCCTTTGAACTCCACTGAGACAGGCGTTGGAAGCCCTGCAACGAGTTCCTTGCATAGTGCAGCATACGCTGGATCTTCTTCGGGCCCATAGATGTCGAGCGAGACCTTAGAATCAATGCCTTTCAAAGCTTTAAGCACAACATCGAGTCCCTTATGCTCCACAATTCTTCCCAGAAATACGAAGTACGGTTGCTGTCTAGGCAACTGCCGTGAAGCTAGTGGCTCTGACTGTAACAGGGTGTCTTCCTCACGAAGAATAATTGTTGCTCGCGGACCCCACTCGCGCTGGATGTCTGCAGTCTCGTGAGCAGCTGTTGAGTGCCAGACCACCGATCGATGAATGCCGAGCAGGCGGAAGAGCCATATGTAAAGACGTTTCTTATAGGAGCGACGGCATAAGGCTCCGTGGCCGAACTCACCTCGCGGAGCAAGCAGCAGGATCGGTCTGCCCCAGTAACCTACTCTCCAGAGAAACAGCGGTAGAATAGTGAACTTGGCTGAGAAGAAACTATTAAAATTAAGCAAACTGGGGCGCTCAGCTCTAACCGCAGAGCATCCTCGGATGAGCTCAATTAACGAGCTGGCCGACGTATAGCGGATCTTTGCGCGGCCTCTTTTTGTCCACTCATTTGTAGTAACAGACAGGGGCTTCTGCTCCCCAATATCGTGATCATTCGTTATCACGATGGGCGTGATCTCTGATGATGCCGTTTCGGCGAGCACTTCGGTGGAACGTATCGGACCGCCACCCTTAACCGCTGGCGGGTAAAGGGCAGTAAAAATTGCGACTGTAGTCATCTGTTTGGAAACCTCCGGCTTAACCCATGCTCAACTTTGCCTCTAACGGTCAATGAGACATGAGAATTATACGGGGTCAATGGCGACATTACCCTATCTCTAATGGATAGTGGCAAGCCTGAGGTTTGCTGCCAGACTTGACCCATTCGGACCGGGTGTGCCTCTCTCCCTATTTGACCTGCCCCTCGGCAGTGTCTTGTCGCTGACTTGTACACCCGGCCCGTGGGGCCAGTCTGGCTCGCACGGTGGCTTGATAGAAGGTTGTCCGGGCCGCGGTTACGCCCGGCATGTGACTCATTAGACATTTGCCTCGATGCCATCCCACCTCGGCTGGCTAGTCAACATCCCGGCTGGGGAAGGAAGTCACTGCCATGAGTGTAGTTCGGGAAAAATACGCAAACATCATCGGCGTGGACACTCATGCCAAAACAAACACCTACGCGATCCTTGCGGCCGCCACCGGCGAGATCAAGGATACTGCCACGTTTCACACCAGTCCGCCAAGTCTCAAACGCGCCCTTGCGTGGGTCGACCGGCGCAGTGAACCAGGCAAGACCCTCGTGGCCATCGAAGGGACCAACCTCCTACGGCGCTGGACTTACCCGGGCGTTGCGTGCCACGCAGCTGGATGTCTGCGAGGTGCGCCCGCCTCGCCGCGTCTCGCGGGCTGGCCGCGGAAAATCGGACGATATTGACGCGCTAGCAGCGGCACGCACGGTGCTCGGAGAGCAGGTGGAATCTCTGCTCAATCCGCGCGCTGAGGGCATGCGAGACGCTCTGCGGATCTTGCTCAACGCGCGCGATGCCATGGAGCACCAGAGCACCGCAGGCTGGCTGATGCTCACCGCCCTTTGCGGACCGTGGATCTGAACGTCGATGCCCGCTGCGCCCTGACAGATGAGCAGATCGTGCAAGTCGATCATTGGCGGGCCCGTCAAGATGACGAGCTACAAACCGTGATCGCGCGTGCTGAAGCCAAACGCTTGGCCTCGGCGATCATTGAATTCCGTACCAAGCTGTTAAGTGACCGTTTCTGAAACCGGCAGTCCACGTAAGTGAAACCGCACCGCCACGGACCGGGTACCGGCCACCAACCATCGCTGATGTCCGGCACCCGTATGAGCCCGCCCTGTATCGTTACG
>NZ_BAABLK010000069.1:0-3011 GCF_039544305.1 Paeniglutamicibacter antarcticus | reverse complement strand
GTCCCGTTCGGCTGGTCAATTCCGTTGCCGCCAGTGGTCAATTCGTATTGCCGCTGGTGGTCAAGGGGCTGCCGCCACTGGTCATTTTCGTTGGCCGCCGATGGGCAATTTCAAACTGCCATTGACATGATCGACAGGATACTGGCGCAGGCACGGTTCCGGTGGTGTGGAAGCAGGAATTAGTTGCGTTCCATGATGCCCCGCGCAGCTAGGGCGTCGGCGGTGCGTTGTGCGTAGCCGACCGTGTTGATGACCACCGGGGCGGCCAACGTGGTGGGGTAGCGCGTGATGCCACGCGCCTTGGCTGCGTCGGAGAGTTCCTGCACCGAGGTGGCGATCGCCGGGATGCTGCGAAGCATCAGGGCCACTGCCAAGGCGATGGTGGCGGGGTTTGCGCCCAGAAGGCGTACCGGCGAAGCGGCGCGTTCGAGCCCGTCAAGCAGTGCAGCCTGGGTGGTGGTCAGCAGGACCAGGCGTCCGCACTGGATGACCGCGAGCATCCCGCTGACCAAGGTCAGGGCGAAGAGCGGGGAGTTGAGGATCGATTGGTAGATGCCCAGGATCGCGAAGACCCACCAGAGCTGGCGAAGCGGAGCAACCCAGGCACGCAGTACCCGCGGCCCGGCCAGGATGAACAGCCCCACGCCAAGCGCCAGGGTGCCGAGTCCGACCGCGGGGATCCGCCATACCAGTACGGCCGCCCCCACCAACAGGACAACTAGGTACTTGGCGGCCAGCGATGTGCGGTGCACGATGCTGTTTCCCGGCAGGTAGTGTCCCAGCAGCATTTGATGCGAGGCGCTCATGCGGACATGCTTCCGTGTCGGACCATCCACCGGTAAGCGGCAACAGCCTCGGAGGCGTGCCCGTCAAAGACGATCCGACCGCCTTCGACCAACAGTGCCCGATCGGCGGTTGCGGCGAAGTCCAGGTCGTGGGTCGCATAAATGACCTGTTGCCGTAGTTTGCCCAGCGTTCTCTGGAGCAGTTCGTCGTTGGCCAGGTCCAGCAGAGTCGTGGGCTCGTCGGCGACCAAGATGTCCTGGCCGGCGGCCAGCACGCTGCACAGCGCCACCAGCTGCCGCTCGCCGCCGGAGAGATCGTAGATGCTGCGCTGCGCCAGATGCTCCAGGCCCAGTTCGGCAAGGGCAGCCAGGGCGGCCGCGCTGCGTGCGGTCCGGTCCTTGTGGCTGGCCTTGAGCGAGAGTTCCACATCCTCCGAAACGATGGGCATCACCAGCTGGGAAAGCGGGTCGGTAAACAGGAAGCCGACGCGCCGGCGCACCGCCTTGGCTTGGGCAACGGTGTCGAAGCCATGGACGGTGACCGAGCCGGTCGAGGGGCTCACAAGCCCGTTGACCATGCGCAACAGTGTGGACTTCCCTGACCCGTTGGCGCCGATGACGGCAATGCGGGACTCGGCAAGGTCCACGCGGCAGGGCGCAAGGACTGTCCGCCCGCCCTGGGTAGGGTCGTCTGCGGGGAGCAACAGCCCCGCATTATTGAATCGGATCACGCTTAACGGTATTCCCTGCTTCCGGTGTGGGACGAATTGCCGTGACGCAGCCCGTGGACTAGGACTGGAACCTGCGACGGGCAAAGTTTGGGAATGCCTTGAAGACGCTGACGGCGATGGTGGCGGCCAGCAGGTTCTTCACCACGTCCCCGGGCCAGTAGGCCATGTCAAGGATGAACGCCTGGCCCAGAGGGATCTGCGCGTTGATGGACATGCCCAGGATACCCAGCGGGTGGATCACGAGGATCGACCCGCCCATGGCGGCCAAGAACAGCCAGCCGAAACGCACGCGGGATTTCTTGCGCAGTACCAATGTTGCCAGTGCGCCGGTGACCAGGGCAGCAATCGGGAATGCGATGAGGTAACCGGCGCTGGGTGCGGCCAGTGCGCCGAGTCCGCCGGAGAACTTCGCGAAAATCGGGACCCCCGCCAACCCGACAAGCAGGTACAGTGCGGTCGCGGAGCCACCGCGCAGCGAGCCCAGGATCAGTGCCGTGAGTGCAACGCCCATGGTCTGCAACGTGATCGGAACACCCAGTGCCCCTACGGGCACCGCCGGGACGAGGGTAAGTACGGCAATGAGCGCTGCAAAGACGGAGACCAGCGCGAGGTCACGGGCGCCGATGCGGGCTGCGGGTCGTGCGTCGAGGTGCTGGGAGGGCATGGTCATGGGTTTTTCCTGACGTTTCTCAGATGTACGGGGATGGTGTCACGGCACCGCAAGGGCACAGAAACATACTACTTGAACAGTGTTCAAAAGTCTTGATCACTGTTCAACGTCTCTGTTACATTGCTTTACTGCAACATCGATGTCAGTCGGGCGAGGTTGTCCAGCGCGCTCGCGCGGAGGTCTGGCAAGCCTTTGGTCCAGCGGCACCTCACGGGATTTTTCCCGGTATCCGTCCTGGACCGCCATCAGCGTGGACAGCAGCTCCGAACCGTGTAGCAACCCCGAGATCTCCACTATTCAGCGAGAATGGGCGCATGTCCATGTTGGAGGTACCGATGATAGCCACTTCATCGTCAATGAAGAAATGTTTGGCATGAAGCACCTTCGGCGCCCGGTACACGTAAATACGCACGCCAGCGCGCCATCACGGCTCGTGGTATGAGCGCTGCGCGTGATAGGCGATGGCCGGGTCCCCGATTTCCGAGACGAACAGCTCCACCAGAACCCCTCGGGCGGCGGTGCTGAGGATTGCCAACGGGATCGACTCGTCAGGAACGAGGTACGCGCTGGTGATCGAGGCCCGTTTTGTTGAGTGGCGCATCATCATGGTGAACAGCTTGAGGTTGTTGTTCTCGAAGCTCGATGGTCGTGGTGTCCAACACCAAAAGCTCGCCGGTTTCGCTGTACCAGTCGATGGTGGGGGGGTGCCCCTATCTTTTTCGCAAGTCCTTTTCGGGTTTTTCCCGGAAAATGTTTGGGGATCTCGGAACCGGCGTTTTTGGGCATGGCTTCGCGGCCTGACCCGGCGGCGTGGGGTCGGACTTT
>NZ_BAABLK010000068.1:0-2657 GCF_039544305.1 Paeniglutamicibacter antarcticus | reverse complement strand
GTTCTAAAGTGACCATAGGCGGCGATCCCCGCTGACCACCAGCGGCAATTGGACTGACCACCAGCGGCAACGGTTTTGACCACGGACGGCAACGTCTTCCGGCCCGTTTCCTGGCTCCGGGAGCCCCAGGGGTCTGGACATCGATAGCAGGGATGGTGGGCGGTGATTCGGGGATTCGTCGTGTTTTCAGGACTTTTGATGGCGGCAGGACTTTTAATCACGCCCTCGATATGAGATAATTTAAGTAAGCTTTGAGACTATGATCAGGAGGATGGGAGAATGGCATTGATGTCTGCCCAACCCGCACTCCCGATCAGCCCACTACCGGGCACCCGACCCATCGGGAACGTTGCCTCCCTACTGGAAACCACGGACGGCGGGCAGGTGTTCCTGCTCGGGGACCTGCAATTCGTCTGGGACGCCGGCGACGACGAAATGCGCCGCCTGGTCGCCGTGCAGCTGTTCAAGCGCAAGGTCGCCACCGCCGAGCAGATCGCCTCCGCCTTCGACATCGCTGCTCCAACCCTCTGGCGATGGACCCGCTCCATGACCCAGGACGGAATCAAGGCCCTGGCCTCGGAAAAACGCGGACCAAAGAAACCTTCCAAGCTCACCGACGAAGTGATCACCACAATCCACGCATTGCGCGCCCAGGGCCTGACACTGGTGCAGATCGGTGAGCGCGTCGGAGTCTCGAACAACACCGCGAACCGGGCCCTGAAGCAATACCCGGCCCCCACACCACCAAGCACCGCTACCGTTGCCGTTGTCGCCCAGAGCATCGAACCAGCACCGGTGCCGGTTCAGGAGGAACTTCCCCTGCTGCCACCAGCGGTGGATCGGACCATAGAGCGCCTGGCGGTCTCGGTGAACCAGCATGAACTCGCCGGCGTTGCCCCGATCTTCGCCCCGGCGGCCCGCGTCCCGCTCGCGGGCATGTTCCTCGCCCTGCCGGCCCTGGAAACCACCATGGTCTTGAAATGCGCACCAAAGATCTTCACCGACCTGTCCCGCAGGTTCTACGGCTTGAACACCCTGATCCTTGAGGGCGTGTTACGGACCTTGGTCGGTGAACCGCGCACCGAAGGCGCCACCCGCCTTGACCCCACCGCGTTCGGCCGGATCCTGGGAATGGACCGGGCCCCGGAGGTCAAGACCATCCGCCGGCAATACCGCGCGCTGGTGGATACCGGCAAGGTCCCGGAGCTGATGAGTTCGATAGCCTTTGAACGCTTCGAGGCACAGAAAAACGGTGACGACTCCCTCATCGCTGTCCTCTACGTCGATGGGCATACCCGCGCCTACGAGGGAAAGAAGAAAATCACGAAACAGCATTCAACCAGGTTGAAGATGGCAGCCCCCGCCACGGAGGAAACCTGGGTGTCCGCCGCAAACGGAGACCCCCTGTTCATGGTCATGGCCGAACCCAGTGCCTCGCTGGTCTCCGAGCTCAAGAAGCTCGTTCCTGCGCTGCGGGCCATGATCGGCGATGACCGCCGGATGCTGGTCGGCTTTGACCGCGGCGGCTGGTCCCCAACACTCTTCTCCCACATGCACGCCGCCGGATTCGATGTCCTAACGTGGCGCAAAGGCGCCACGGCTGACATTGCTGAAACCGTATTTTCCGCGGCCACCCACGTTGATGAATACGGCACCACAAACACGTGGGCCTTGGTGGCAGAGACAGAGGTTGAGGTGCTGTTGAACGCCAAGACCGGCGAAACCATGAGAATGCGGCAAGTTTCCCAGATCGTCCCACTCACTAAGGGTGAAGGGACCCGACAGATTCATATCCTGACGACCTTGGACAAGCAAAAAACCATGGACACCGCCGAAGTCATTTACCGTATGGCCGCCAGGTGGAGGCAAGAAAACTACTTCCGCTTTGGCCGTGAGCGCTTCGCCCTTGACTCCCATGATTCATATGCCAGTACCGATGATGATGAAACCCGCAAGGTCCCGAACCCCGCCAAGAACAAGGCGAAACTGGTGATGCAAAATGCCCGCGCCCAGCGCGATGCGATCGCGAACACCGTCAACTCAGCCATGCTCGCCATCAGCACTCCGGAACCAGGCGGTGAGGGCATCATGATCACCAACCAGATGCACAACGACATCCACGCACCCCTGGTTGCCGCACAAGCCAAGGTCATCAAGGCCGAAGATGCCTACCAGCAGTTGGAAGCACGAGTACCCCTCGGGGAGACCCTCCCCGAGGCCCAAGTTCTGGATACCGAGATGAAACGCTTCACCCACATCATCCGCATGGCAGCATTCAACACCGCCGTAACTCTCGCCCGCGAGGTCCGCACCAACACCGGATACAAGCGAGCAAAACGCGAAGCCCACAACTTGGTGAGGCAAATCTTCACCCAGTCCGGAGACATTGACCCGACCGTCCCCGGGTACCTGGACATCACCCTGGATCCGATGCCCACCAAAGCCAAAACCGCTGCCGTGAAAGAACTCTGCCAAAGCCTCACCGAAACACAAACCCGGTACCCCGGCACAGACTTGATCCTGCGATATGCCGTCAAAGACAGGCTCTGAGTTGATCCGAAATATCTCAGTTCAAACCGTCGATGTCAGGACCCCTGGAGCCCCGCCCACCACGCTGGTGATGTTCTTTGCCCGTGCCTCGTGTCGAAACGAGGCGA
>NZ_BAABLK010000067.1:0-2595 GCF_039544305.1 Paeniglutamicibacter antarcticus | reverse complement strand
TGTTAAGTGACCGTTTCTGAAACCGGCAGTCCACGTAAGTGAAACCGCACCGCCACGGACCGGGTACCGGCCACCAACCATCGCTGATGTCCGGCACCCGTATGAGCCCGCCCTGTATCGTTACGAACAGGGCTTACCAGTTAGTTCCAGTGGTCCTCGGCTCGGCGTTTTCGCATGTTTTCTTCACGCCGCATATCAACCGTTCCAAGTTTGATGTGTCGTGAATTGTTCGCCAGCCGATTCACGATCGAGTCTGCCGCGACTCGGTCGTGAATCATTTGGACCCAATACTCTGGCCCGGTTTGAGACAGGACCATCGTCGGCAATCGCCGGTCCCGGTCGGCAAGAACCGTAAACAAGTCGTTGGTCGCCCTGGCGTCGATCCCGATAGTCAAAAAGTCATCGAGAATTAACAGGTCAACGTCCTTAAGCTGGTCAAGCAGGTTCCGATGAGCGATGTGATCATCATGAACACTCACCAGCGCCAAACCCAGATTGTCCATGCGCCAGTACCGCACGCTGTGCTCGTTATGGCACGCAGACACCGCGATCGCGCAGGCCAAGTGAGTCTTGCCCGCACCCGACATCCCAGTGATCACCACATTCATCTGCTCGCGACCCCAATCGTTCTTCGCATACCGACTCATCTGCACCGCGTTCAGCCCGCCGCGGTCCTGACGGTAGTCCAGCTCGGCAATCGAGGCATCGGCAAACGGGAGACAGGCTTGGGAGATCAACCGCTCGATCCGCGCTGAGCGCCGCGACTCGAGCGCGTCGTCGACCGCTTGGCGGAACAACGTCTCGGGCAGCACCTGCTCGTTGGACTCGTCGGCCAAGAGCACCTCGAGGGCCGCTGCGACCTTCGTGATTCTCAGGGCCTTGAACTTCTCGTGGTCCTCGCTGGTGAAAATCGGCATCAGAACCCCTCCTGGTAGTAGTCGGAGCCACGCACGAACACGTGCTCGGTGAGCTGCGGCATCTCGGAGAGCTCCGGTTTGACGGTGTTCCCTGCGGCACGGGGAACTGGCGGGGCGTGTTGGTCGCTGGTGATGGTCGCCAGCACCCTTTTCAGGGTGGTGTAGCTGGGGAGCGCGGCGGTGTTCAGGACCTGCTGGCACGCCGCTTCCAGACGGGCTTTGCCCTTCTTTCCCAATGAATCGAGAATGTTCTGGCAGCTCAAATATCCTTGGGCTTCGATTTCATACCGATCCAAGATCCTGGTGATGACTTCACTCGTGGCCGGTCCGTAGGCTTGGGCACGGTCGAGGAACCAGGTGCGTGACCAGAGATTGGCGATGTTCTGATGGGCCGGCGGCACGTGCTCTCCAAGGGTTGAGTACTGGCCCTTGCGCCCGTATTTGCGTGTGTGTTCGCAAACGATTTCTTCCCCGGCAAACAGGGTCACCCTCATGTCGGTCAACCGGATCCGAAGGGTCTGTCCGGCCAGCCGGTAAGGGGCAGAATAATTCTGGTAGTCGCAGGAAACATGGTAATTTCGCCCTACTTTGAGTTGCTTCCAGGTCACTTGCGTGAAGCGCTGGTCGGGCAGTTTCCCGAGGCAGGAAGCTTCCTCGGTCGTGAAGATCTCCCGCTTGCTGATCCCGTACGGGTTCTTGAGGTCGTTGATCTCCTCCACCTGCACCTCGATGGCTTCGTTCAGCTCCTGGATCGTGGTCCACACCTCATGGCTCAGCCGCCCGATGATCCGGTGGTTGGCAGTGCGCACCGCCCGCTCGATAGATCCCTTGTCGCGGGGTGATTTCACTCTGGCTGGCACGATGGCGGTACCGTAATGGGTGGCGAACTGGGAGTAGCGGTCGTTGAGCAACCGCTGGGGATCCTTGCGCTGGGGCCGGTAAGTCGCCGTCTTGGCGTTGTCAGGAATTATGATCTGCGGGACGCCGGAAAAATACTCCACGGCCCTCACATGCAGGTCGATCCATGCCGCAAGGTTCATCGTCAGCGATGCCCTGGCGAACAACATCCCCGAGTACGGCAGCACCGCGGCGAACAGGTACGCCTTGGAGAGCTGGCCGGTGAGCGTATCGGTGACCGTCAGCGTTTGCCCCGCCCAGTCGACCTGCATCGTCCTGCCGGGCTCGTGATGAATCGTCGCAGAGAGGTCGTTGGAAGCGACGTGCTGGGCGAACAGGGCACAGAACTTCGAATACCCGTACTTGCGTTGCTCACCTTCCCGAAGCACGTAGCCCTGCCAGGCCTGCTGCAGCGTGAAGTTCCGATCGTGTTTCATGGACTTGTGCACCGCTTCGAAGTCCGGCTGTTCGTACTGCTCGGACTTCTTCGACCTGCCGTCGGGAAACCAGCCGTGAAGTTGCTGGTCCGTGACTTCCTTGATCTGGTCCAGGGTGGTGATGCCGCAGCTGGCCAGGACCTTGTTCACTGTTGAGATGCTGCGCCGCGAACAGTTTTCGCTCGCCACGATCTCGTTATAACTGCGGCCCTGCACCAGTAGCCGCATGATGACACGATGATCCGTCATCGTTTCTCCTCGAAGGGTCAAAGCGCAACACCGGGTGTGTTGCAGCTCAGACCAGAGAATCACGTCCAGGGTGCCGGTTCCCTGTTCGTGGCGAT
>NZ_BAABLK010000066.1:0-2505 GCF_039544305.1 Paeniglutamicibacter antarcticus | reverse complement strand
GTGCCGGGGAAGGTTCTCCTCCTTCTTCTCCAGTCTCGCAACGAGGGGTGCAGAGTAGCGATCACCGGCCTGTTTGCAGCGGCGTCGTATTGTTCGGCAGCAAACACTGCACTACATGTTGAGGGTACCTCGGTACGCCAGAATGATCTCAAAAACGATGTACGCAGTGCGGTGCGTGACAAGCAGATGAGTGGGGTCGGACCTGGCATGAACGTTCTGGCGTGGGCCATCATTTCAGCGCGGAACGGCTCAAGAAACGATTGAATCCGAGCAGGTGTCCGGATTGCATGCCCTGCCTGGACGGTACGTTTCAGGGATGCTTCGAGATCATCCAGGCTTAGAAGCGCATAGCCATAAGCGCCAAGAGCGTCAGGCTCCGAACGCCGGTGGATCGATCTTGGCAACGTGAATGGGAGCGGCTTTTCACCGCCGCCCCACGTGGCGTAAGGGCCGTCTATCGAGCATTAACGGGTGAAATCGGTTAACTCCTGAATGCTGGCCGGCAGTGAGGCCGCCACGTTTCCCCCTTCGAAACGGAACCACCTCTGGCACCCGGTGGAGTAGATGCCTGGACTGTCTAAGGGCGACAAGCTCCCTGCGATCCGTTGCATTCAGTCAGTTCGGGCACCTGGAGACTTTGAGCTGAAACTCGAACTTCGACGGGGAGCTGGACCTGTTGCGCGTTCTAGCGTGTTAGGCCTTTGGGGGCGCCAGATTTTCATTATTCATACTTTGACTAGGGTTTACGAAAAGCATCGAGTGCAGATCTTTTCTGATTGTGAATGGTCGATAGCGATTCTTTACAAAAAGTGTTGACGTGAGGGTCGTCACATGAGCATACTGGTGCAACAGTGTTGCAATAATCGCAACTACTCCTTCCCGTAGGTGGTAAATCGAATGACTCAGGGCAAAAGCACAGCGGCAGGCAATGGTGACGCCAAGCATTCAGTATCGAACGTGAGCTCCAAAGTTCCATCCAGCGGCCTAGGGCCGACACTTAGCGGCCAAGATCGCCCCGATCCTGCAGGGATCGGAAGCAACACCCGTAAAAAGGTCGTGGCAGCAAGCTTTATCGGCAACTTCGTGGAGTGGTTCGATTATGCGGTATACGGCTACCTGGCCATCACGATCACGGCTGTCTTTTTCCCTGAATCAGATCCAGCAACCGGACTAATGCTGACCTTCGCGCTCTTCGCGGTGTCCTTCTTCGTCCGCCCGCTGGGCGGTTTCATCTGGGGTCACTTAGGTGACAAGATCGGACGACGCACTGCATTGTCTTGGTCGATCCTGATCATGTCCGGTGCCACCTTTTGTATTGCCTTGATCCCCTCGTATGCAACCATCGGCATCTGGGCTCCGATCCTGTTACTGATTGTCCGAGTGGTCCAAGGGTTCTCGGCGTCAGGAGAGTATGCGGGTGCTTCGGCTTTCTTGGTGGAGTATGCCCCGGCTAACCGTCGCGGCCTCTTTGCCGCAGTGGTTCCCGCCAGCACGGCCACCGGCCTGCTGTTGGGTTCCTTGATGGCAGCATTGCTGACCGGCCTCTTAGATACAGACCAGATGCAATCTTGGGGCTGGCGGCTTCCGTTCCTCCTGGCCGCACCCATGGGACTGATCGGCCGTTACATCCGAACCAAGCTTGAAGACTCCCCGGTATTCAAGGAACTCGCTGCCGAGGATGAAGCAGTCAAGGCCCCTGTCAGCTCCCTCTTCCAGAACCACTGGCGTCAGCTTATCCAGGCTGTGGGGGCGGTGTTGCTCAACGCGGTTGGCTTCTACCTGATCCTCAGCTACATGCCGACTTACTTGGTCAAGACCGTTGAGCTCAGCGAAACCTCGGCATATGTGGCCACAACGGTGGCGTTGACCACCTACATCGGCTTCATCTTCGTGGTGGGCATGCTCTCGGACAAGTTTGGGCGCAAACGGATCCTGATGACTGCATCGATCCTCTTCGTGGTGCTGACTGTTCCGCTATTCATGTTGATGGATACGGGAAACTTCCTGCTTATCATTCTGGTTCAGATTCTTCTCGGTGGGATGCTCAGTCTCAACGACGGGACCCTGCCCAGCTACTTGGCAGAGATGTTCCCCACCAGGGTTCGCTACTCCGGATTTGCCGTCAGCTTCAACCTCTCCAACGCGATCTTCGGCGGTACCGCACCGTTCGTGGCAACTGTCCTGATCGCGTCAACACAGAGCGACTTGGCCCCCGGCTGGTACCTGATGGCCGCAGCAATAGTCTCCTTGGTCGCCGTTGCCTTCTCTGCCGAAACCAGCAAGAAGCCCCTGGCATAGGCGCTCTCAACTTTCTTCCCCAAAATTAATGAAAAACGTAACAACAAAGGAGTTTCCCATGGCCACTTCATCGGCAGCAGTAAGCAGCATCTCCGAGCTTGAGCGACTCAAGACCCTGCACAACGGAACCAAGCAGCAGCTGACCTTCTCGGACGCAGAGTTCGAACGCCGCCTGAGCGGACTGCGCAAGATCATGGCAGCCAAGGA
>NZ_BAABLK010000065.1:0-2317 GCF_039544305.1 Paeniglutamicibacter antarcticus | reverse complement strand
GTTTTCTCGGCGTCCGTCGGCGCCACCGTTGCCGCTCAAGGCTGCGATCAACGATCCCGCGAAACGGGCCGCATTATCGGTTCATTAACTACTATGACTATGTCTCATTTGATTTGACAAGTTCCGCTTAGTTGACAGTGGGAGTTGATGTTTCGGGAACCGATTGAATGGTCTTGTTTATTGTCTCCAACTCGATGGGTGTGAGCTTGCCAGGCCGTCGTTGGCGGCGTCAGCGAAGGTAGGTTTTCTCGATCCAGAGAACTATGGCCAGGCGTAATTCTGCCCGGGTTTCCCACCGTTTGTCGTTCAGCACGTTCTTTTGTAGCAGCGAAAAGAAACTTTCCATAGCGGCATTATCTGCATATGCACCGACCCTGTCCATGGATCCCTGCAGGCCAGCGGAGTTGATCAGCCGGACGTATTTCTTGGACCGGAATTGCGAGCCTCTGTCGCTGCGGATCAAGGTTCCTTGCGGGTTTCGTTGACTGATCGCCGCAGCCAGTGCGGCTTTCATCCTCGAATCGATGGAGTAGCCCACGATCCTGTTGGAGTAGACGTCCTTGACCGCGCATGGGTACAGCTTGCCTTCGGAAGTGTGGGGCGCGGTGATATCGCTCAGCCACAGCCTGTTCGGTGCCGTGGCGGTCAAGTCGTGTCGGACATGGTTCGGATGGAATTCTTGAAAGAAGGCTTGGTGCTCACGGGGGAGGACTCTCAGATGGCGAACCTGATGCTTTCGGTGATGTGGGCCTTCGCGGAATTTGAGCGCTCTCTGATCAAGGAACGCCAACGCGAGGGCATTGCCTTGGCGAAAACCCGCGGGGTCTATAAGGGACACAGGCGTTCGCTGAGTCCCGATCAGGTCAGTGAGTTGGTTGCCAGTGCGCTGGCCGGGATCCCTAAGATCCAGCTAGCTAGGGAATACGGGTTGAGCCGGGACGCTGTGTATCAATACCTGCGACGCTCGAACACATCCACTTTGTAGGGGAAGTAGCTGCTCCATGTGCACCATATCCAACACAGTTGTCAGCTCTTGAAACCTTTGGTCCTGCACAACATTTATCTGATGGACGCCGGAAGACTCCGCACGCAGAGGTAAAGCACAGTGATCGTTTGCAGAGCAGGGACCGTGGTGGAGTTCCGCGTTGTTTGTAAGACTCAAATACCTCTCATGGCGGCGCAGCAAACCTGCGTTTACCAATCCATTACCGGGTATGCCTATGGTCGTGAATATCATGGTAAATCCTGGACCGACTACATATAGTTGCGCGATCTGGCAACCAGAAACGGGGAGAGTGGGCTCATGAGGACCGATCGAAGTTCCTTCACAATAGTGGCGATCACTGCAGGCGTCGCGGTAGGGATTCTGGTCGTGAGTTTCGCGATCAAATTCCTCATTGGAACGCTGCTCTTCTCTAACGAGATGGCCTGCTCGGAAGGTGAAGCACCGACAAATGACATTTATGGCGGAAGTGCGTGCTTCACAGAGGGCACCGAGCTACCCGAAGGATTTACATGGGATGTTCGCGGCAACTACACAATCAACTGATGTCACTGCTGTAAAGCCAGCGGCGCCCTCAGTGACTGATGGGCACCGCCGTGCGGCTCACCAGGCTGCTAATGGAAACTAGGCACCCTACTGCTCAGGGTGTTTACGATTTCTTGGGGGCTTACTGGGCCTCTGCTTCCGGTGGATCCGCATCATCGTTGGATTCATCGAAGTACGTATCGGTTCCTTGTTCTTCGTTGGGTTCCAGCTCACTGTCGTGCACTTCGTCCCACACCACCAGTTGTTCACTATCCGGGCCAGTGTAGTGCTCATCGTCGAGGCCCAGGGGACGGGCATCATCGGGGGCGATGACGCCTTGCGCGATGGCCGTGGCATCAGCAGGGTCCAAAGGTTCAATAACTTCACTCATTGATCTGCCTCCTGTTCACCAATGCTTCCAAGAAACGCTATGGCTCGGGTTACCGCGGTAGGACAGGCTGAGAAGTGATTCAAGGCCGGTCAACCAAGGATGGTCTTTAGCCACAGTGAGTATCGATGCGTAGGAGTGAGATCAGCTTTCCGAGGTTTTCTGCTGCTTGTTGGGCTTCGCGTCCTGCTGGTCGAGTTCGTTTCTCAGCGAGGTGTTTTCTGCCTCCAAAGACAGAACAAGTCGGATTCCCGACAGATTCAGCCCCTGAGCGAGGAGGTGGGAGATCCGACGCAGGATATCGAGATCCGCTTCGCTGTAGCGGCGGGTTCCCCCTTCAGTGCGTTGAGGGTCTAAGAGTCCCTTGCGTTCATAAAGGCGCAGGTTTTGCTGACCTGTGC
>NZ_BAABLK010000064.1:0-2296 GCF_039544305.1 Paeniglutamicibacter antarcticus | reverse complement strand
AGGAAACGGGCCGGAAGACGTTGCCGTCCGTGGTCAAAACCGTTGCCGCTGGTGGTCAGTCCAATTGCCGCTGGTGGTCAGCGGGGATCGCCGCCTATGGTCACTTTAGAACTTCCGCTGACACCGCTTGGTATCGGCGCATCTGGAGGGCACGGGCCTGTGCGCTATGTGGTGGATGCGTATGAGCCAGGGCGATCCGTAAGCTTCCAATTCACTGGCCCATCGGGGTTTCATGGCTATCACGCATTTACTGTTTCGGAGACTGCGGATGAGACAACTGTGTTGCTCACGCATGATTTGATGATGACCGTCACGGGGTCGGCGAGGGTGACTTGGCCTCTCTTCTTTCGGCCGCTCCATGACGCTCTCATCGAGGAGAGCTTTGACCGAGCTGAATCCGAAGTAGGTAATCCGCCGGAGGTTCCTGCAAAGCGCCCGCTATGGACGAGGGCCCTTCGGTTGGTGACGTCATTGCCGAGAACGGGCCCATCCGCATGATCCATGCCGAACACAGATTCGGGCCCGACATTCGATGGTCCCAGCTGTAGCGAATTAGACGTCCTGGATAGCGTGCTGGTGGGACGATTGGGAGGGATGCGGTCGGCGACGTCGACCTGGGGTCGCGATCACGAGTGGCCTGGGTAGAGGTTGGTATGTACCGGAATGCGGTGGAATTTAGGTTCAATGTGTAGTTGAGTTCCAGTTTAGCCTTCGGCTGCGACGATGAAATGAGGGTATCTTGAGCGAGAGTATTGCCTACGAGGACGCTGAGGAATACACGTTCGGCAATCTCGGTGGACACCCTCAACCACCATCGGGCGAGCACTTGCGGTGGCTAAACTCGGCTTCTTCGCAGATGGCGGACGAGTACGACGAAGTCTTCTCTCGTCTATCGACGACGACTGGACGGGTCCAGGAGTCTGGCATGCAGGTTGAGGCGGCATGGGCCACATTCCTCGAGAGTTGGCTACCACCGCAGTACGAGGTAGTCAAGAACAAGCACATCGTTGGCGAGATTGACAATGGTGAGCCACCCGAAGAAACCGATATCGTC
Source organism: Paeniglutamicibacter antarcticus (assembly GCF_039544305.1). Lineage (NCBI taxonomy): Bacteria > Bacillati > Actinomycetota > Actinomycetes > Micrococcales > Micrococcaceae > Paeniglutamicibacter > Paeniglutamicibacter antarcticus. The sequence goes on along the minus strand of NZ_BAABLK010000064.1, from coordinate 1,242 downwards.
GTCCTCCGACCCAGCTATCCGAGGTCACTGCGATCTAAATCGCACATTCTACTGGGAGGAGTCGCCGCAGCGTTCGCTGTGAAATCTACTCTCAAGAGTTCGTCGATTCAACAAGCGGCGCAGTCTTGTGCCCGTCTGCAGCGCACGATGGCTCCAAGGGAAGGCACCCCGAGGAAAGAGCTGACGCGACCGTTCATTTACGGGCTGCTCGCGAGCTCACATGAATGGAAGCAGCCTTCTTCGCATCCTTATTACAACGTATCGAAGCAGCTTTTCGAGGCGGATCAAAGGTTTGCCGCGCGCCCGATCGCATCGCTAGATCTTGTTTGTGTCCCGGACCTGGGTACCTGGAATCACATTACGAGTGTTCGCCCGCCAATGCCTTCGCACCCTCAAATGTTTGAGGATCTTCCGGCTGGAGATCGCCAAGCGGCCTTCGACATGATTAACACTACGGATGTTCGATCTGCGTTCGTGCTGAACCCCGCGCGCCGTGAAGGTGACGTCCTGGCATCGTTTCTCACCTCACTTTATTCGAGGCTCGCGCTACAGGACCGTGAACTCAAGACGCTTGCCGACTCCTTCTCACTCATGGGCGCTGACTCTGGCGGGCGCGACAAGAGTCGAATCTGGGACGCGAGCGAGGTGCTTTCCGCAGGGGTGAGGGAAACTCCATGGAACCACTGGGACAATTTCACATTCGGGGCCGAGTACGCAACGACCTACGGATGGCACGTTCCGTGGTGAGCGGGTCGTCTGCCGATGTGTGTCGCTGACAGCCTGTCTTCGGGGATGAGGCTCTGGTGACAGTATGCATGCGTTGTGTGCGCCACCGGTTGACGTCGTTCCCAACCGTGGCGACGTGGTTATGACACCAACTGTCCAATAGACGGGCTGTGCCGTTGACGCTCGAACTAGAGGTTGGTTCGTGCGGCGACGTCGTGGAGTTCCGCTTCAACCGAAAATTGTCAAGCTGTGTGGAGTCACTAAGCGGCCAGTAACGCGGGTTTCACTTCGGGCAGGTTGATGCCAACCACGTCAGCCGGGGCCGGCGTCCGGGGCCTGCCACGGAAACGTCCAGGGTTCTTCTCGTAGTAATTCTGCAGAGCCCCATTGTGAGGTGTGTCAAGGATCTGAGACAGTTGTTTAGTTTCTTTTGGATTAGGCAGCAGCGGGTTGTTGTTGGTTTTGGGTGTTGAAATTGGCCATGGCTATTGCCGGGGGCAGGCCGTCGTTGTGGCT
>NZ_BAABLK010000063.1:0-1775 GCF_039544305.1 Paeniglutamicibacter antarcticus | reverse complement strand
GAAACGAGCAGCACTGAACACCCACCAACAAACCACAGAGGATCCGCTGAGATGGTGCTAGTTGCTCCTTAGAAAGGAGGTGATCCAGCCGCACCTTCCGGTACGGCTACCTTGTTACGACTTAGTCCCAATCGCCGGTCCCACCTTCGACGGCTCCCTCCCACAAGGGGTTAGGCCACCGGCTTCGGGTGTTACCAACTTTCGTGACTTGACGGGCGGTGTGTACAAGGCCCGGGAACGTATTCACCGCAGCGTTGCTGATCTGCGATTACTAGCGACTCCGACTTCATGGGGTCGAGTTGCAGACCCCAATCCGAACTGAGACCGGCTTTTTGGGATTAGCTCCACCTCACAGTATCGCAACCCATTGTACCGGCCATTGTAGCATGCGTGAAGCCCAAGACATAAGGGGCATGATGATTTGACGTCGTCCCCACCTTCCTCCGAGTTGACCCCGGCAGTCTCCCATGAGTCCCCACCACTACGTGCTGGCAACATGGAACGAGGGTTGCGCTCGTTGCGGGACTTAACCCAACATCTCACGACACGAGCTGACGACAACCATGCACCACCTGTGAACCAGCCCCAAAGGGGAAACCATATTTCTATGGCGATCTAGCACATGTCAAGCCTTGGTAAGGTTCTTCGCGTTGCATCGAATTAATCCGCATGCTCCGCCGCTTGTGCGGGCCCCCGTCAATTCCTTTGAGTTTTAGCCTTGCGGCCGTACTCCCCAGGCGGGGCACTTAATGCGTTAGCTACGGCGCGGAAAACGTGGAATGTCCCCCACACCTAGTGCCCAACGTTTACGGCATGGACTACCAGGGTATCTAATCCTGTTCGCTCCCCATGCTTTCGCTCCTCAGCGTCAGTTAATGCCCAGAGACCTGCCTTCGCCATCGGTGTTCCTCCTGATATCTGCGCATTTCACCGCTACACCAGGAATTCCAGTCTCCCCTACATCACTCTAGTCTGCCCGTACCCACCGCAGATCCGAGGTTGAGCCTCGGACTTTCACGATAGACGCGACAAACCGCCTACGAGCTCTTTACGCCCAATAATTCCGGATAACGCTTGCGCCCTACGTATTACCGCGGCTGCTGGCACGTAGTTAGCCGGCGCTTCTTCTGCAGGTACCGTCACTTTCGCTTCTTCCCTACTGAAAGAGGTTTACAACCCGAAGGCCGTCATCCCTCACGCGGCGTCGCTGCATCAGGCTTTCGCCCATTGTGCAATATTCCCCACTGCTGCCTCCCGTAGGAGTCTGGGCCGTGTCTCAGTCCCAGTGTGGCCGGTCACCCTCTCAGGCCGGCTACCCGTCGTCGCCTTGGTGAGCCATTACCTCACCAACAAGCTGATAGGCCGCGAGTCCATCCCTGACCAATAAATCTTTCCACCAAGAACCATGCGGTCCACGGTGCATATCCAGTATTAGACCCAGTTTCCCAGGCTTATCCCAGAGTCAAGGGCAGGTTACTCACGTGTTACTCACCCGTTCGCCACTAATCATCTTGTGCAAGCACAAAAGTCATCGTTCGACTTGCATGTGTTAAGCACGCCGCCAGCGTTCATCCTGAGCCAGGATCAAACTCTCCGTAAAAAAATACAGACACAACCAACACATCAACTGGAAAAAGTCGACCGGGTTGCACCAAGTAAAAAAATCCCGGCAAATTGCTCCTAGCATGCACACGGAGGTGTACACCTAAAAACCATTCACCAATAAAATAAATAAATTGGTATCAACAAACTTGGCACACTATTGAGTTCTCAAA
>NZ_BAABLK010000062.1:0-1547 GCF_039544305.1 Paeniglutamicibacter antarcticus | reverse complement strand
TCGGAACTTTTCAAGTCAAACGGTGCCAGCGTGAGTTAGACAGCCTCTTTTGCGATGGCCTCAGCTGGTTGGTTGATCCACGCGGGCCCAGGTAGGGCCAAGATCTTGGCGTCGGTACTGCTGGTGAATCGTTCGGGATGCTTCGCCCTGGCCGCAGCCAGCGTGTTGGAGCGCTTCTGCGCGACCCCGTCTGCGTGGCCGTAGTGCACGTTGGCCGGCGTGTGAAAACCGATGCCAGAGTGCTGATGATGGTGATTGTACCAATCCACGAAGTCACTGATAAAGGCCCGCGCATCACCCAGAGAACCAAAGCGTTCAGGGAACGTTGGACCATACTTCAAAGACTTGAATAACGACTCTGAGTAGGGATTATCATTACTGACTCTCGGTCGGGAATGTGATCTGGTGACGCCCAGGTCCGAAAGCAGCGCGGCCACGGTCTTCGAAGTCATGCTCGTGCCACGATCGGCGTGCACTGTTTCAGGGATGCCATGGACCCCGAATATCTCCTTCATCATCTCCACCGCCAGCACCGCTGACTCGGTGGCATGCACGTGGGCCCCAACGATGAACCGCGAGTGGATATCCATCATCAAATAGCAATCAAAGTACTTGCCTTTGACCGGCCCAGCCAACTTGGTTATATCCCAACTCAAGACCTGACCTGGGGCGTTAGCGACCAACTCAGGAATAGCCCGGGGTGGGTGCGTGGCCAGACGCCGGCGCTCCATCACCTGCCGATTCTCGTTCAGCAACCGGTAGAACGTGGAAACCGACCCCAGATAGATGCCCTCATCAAGCAACTTCGCATAGACCTGCTGCGGTGCCAGATCCACGAAAGTCCGTGAGTTCAACGCGTCCAAGATCTCCGCACGTTCCTCGCTGCTCAGCTTGTTCGGCGGCACCACCTGAATGTGATCTTGCGGTGCGGCGGGTTTGCGGTAGACCGTGGTGCGTGAAACCCCTGTCAGGGCCGCGGCTTCGCGGGTGGAGAGCTGTTGTTCACGAAGCAGCTGGTAGGCACCCATCATTTCTTCTTGGACTTCGGCGCTGCTGGTGATTCTGAGATGGCGTTCTCGAAGAACGCCGAGAGTTTTTCCATGATTCCCAGGGCAGCCTCGGTCTGCTTCAACCGGCCCTCGCTCACCTCCAGCTGGCGGCGCAAACGCGCGATCTCGGACTGCTCTACAGTCAGCTTCCCGATAGCTTCACCGGCCTTCTTGCCCTGCAGGACGCCGGCGTCACGCTGCTTGCGCCATTCGGTCATCTGCGAGGAATACAGGCCCTGCTCCCGCAGGAAAGCGTTCCCTTCCTGACGGGTGCAGGCTTCCTCGTATTGGGTCAAAAATTCAAGCTTCTGCGCGGGGGTGAACGACCTACGTGGGGTCGGTCCACCGGAGCGCGGTCCGGAACTACTCATAGATCCATCTTGGCCTACATCGGCCAAAACTAGGTTAGACATATTGATCGGTTTCCTACTTCTCGCCCTGCGCCATCGGGGTGACTTGCTATGTCACGTTGGCACCGTTCAACCCTGGCACATAGGG
>NZ_BAABLK010000061.1:0-1532 GCF_039544305.1 Paeniglutamicibacter antarcticus | reverse complement strand
CCCGTTCGGCTGGTCAATTCCGTTGCCGCCAGTGGTCAATTCGTATTGCCGCTGGTGGTCAAGGGGCTGCCGCCACTGGTCATTTTCGTTGGCCGCCGATGGGCAATTTCAAACTGCCATTGACAGCGCGTGCGCCCGGAGAGATTCAGCTGAATATTTGACTGCTTGGGGGTCAGCAATATTGCGAGTGGGGGCCACCAAGGGAAAAACGCGAATATTCTCCGTGGGAACCACCAGTGGCATTGCTTGGAGCCACTTTGCCTGCGCGGTGCTGGGTGCCGCGCAGGGACCAGGGCCGGTCCGGACCGGTCGGCCCTGCAGGCTGCCGAGCACTGCCAACCAAGGGAAATGTGCGGCGGAATCCACCCTGCCGGCGATACCGGGGCCGCTGCACAGGGATCCTGCCGGAAAGCGTCTCCGTAGGCGGCCCGGCCCTGCGTGTCCTGTGTATAGAGTTGGCTTTGCATAGCACCTGTGGGTCGATCCGGTAGCGCCCGCGGACGGATCGGGTAGCGCTTTTAGTCACGCCGGCTGGGGGTTGCATTCTTCTGCGGGATTGAGGCCGGGGACGGCGAGTGGAATCGGATGTACGGGCTGACTCCCGACACGCCGTGCCCCTGGCTGATACGAGATGCTCATATTGGCAGGCTCGGGCCGAGGCGGCGCCGTCACACCCACACCAGATCGGACGAGGCCGCCCCCCGACCGAAAACCAATGCCGCAGCTCGCTGCCACGGTGCTATCCGGTACTCCCGGCGCTGCTACCCGATCGACCCACACGTGCTACCGAAAGCCTCGACTAAACATCCTGCACGCGGCGTCTGCATAAGGGCCGGCTCCTACATCCACGCAGACGGTCAAGACGGTGGGTGTGGTCGTCATTCAGACGTCGCCAATGTACTCTGAACGGACGTGGCAGCATCCTCCAGCAACGTGACTTTACATCACCAGACAACGCGACGCCCAACGCCAGTTGGCGCCGTGCTGAGCGGATTAGTGGGCGCTTGAGATCAGAAACCTAAACCGTGCCCGGAAGTGCACCATTGAACCGTCTGTCTTGTCCACAGAGTGCAGCTTTTGGAGATCATCGCCAGACGCGCAACCGCCTCTGATCGATACCGTGCCGGCGAACGTCGAGAACAGTGCCGAAACGGAAGAGAACCAAACTCTCCGCACCGACCTCTACTAACGCCCAGGTGCATACGGGATACGGAATCGCTGGAAAGAAACGTGCCCTGTTTTCCGCCGGTGTTAGTGGGTGTGGTGTGGGCGCAGGCAACCAAAACACCACAAGACCAATAGGCTGGCCCGCACACCCCTCCCCCTTATTAACGAGGTGTGGCCCCCACACCGGTAGAGGCCACACACCCGAACCCCAGCAGAAGGAATATCCGGGGGTTTGGGGGTTAAACATCGGAACCCCCAAACACACAGTGTTCAGGGGTTCCGGGACAAATTGTCCGGCGGTGACCTACTCTCCCACACCCTCCCGAGTGCAGTACCATCGGCGCAGTGGGTCTTAGCTTCCGGGT
>NZ_BAABLK010000060.1:0-1439 GCF_039544305.1 Paeniglutamicibacter antarcticus | reverse complement strand
TGGCTCTACTGACATATCCGTGGGCGTGAGCCGCGAGCCTTAACGTCCACACGCCGCTTCCTGCCTAGGATTTTTGACTGACTAAGGTACAAAAATCTAGGGACTGAAAACGGCGTGCAGAAAACAAGCATATGGGCCGCCCTGCTGGGTGTCGAAAAAACAACCGTCCACCACGTGGATACCTGCCCGGAAACCGGGGTCCTGCTGGCCCGGGTGACACCGCACAAGTCCTTGCGGAACAGATGCGGAATCTGCTCCAGGCGGTGCTCCCGGTACGACCGCGGTGAAGGCCCCCGACGGTGGCGCACCCTGGATCTGGGAACCACCGAAACCTATCTCGTGGCCCACGCGCCTCGTGTGCGCTGCCCGGAGCACGGAGTCATCGTCGCCGCCGTTCCCTGGGCCCGCCACCAGGCCGGACACACCCGGGACTTTGACCAGCAGGTCTCCTGGCTGGCCACCCAATGCTCCAAGAGCGCGGTCACCGTGCTGATGCGCATTGCCTGGCGCACCGTGGGCTCCATCATCAACCGGGTCTGGAAGGATACCGCCAAGACCTTCGACCCGTTCGCGGACCTCAAGCGGATCGGCATCGACGAGATCTCCTACAAACGCGGACACAAGTACATCACCGTGGTCGTGGACCACGATTCGGGCCGCCTGATTTGGGCCTCGCCGGGCCGTGACAAGGCCACGCTGCGGAAGTTCTTTGACGCACTCGGGGAGGAACGATCCGCCCAGATCACACATGTTTCCGCCGATGCCGCGAACTGGATCGCCACCGTCGTGGCCGAACGCTGCCCCCAGGCCGTCCGTGTGGCCGACCCATTCCATGTGGTCCAATGGGCTACCGGGGCCCTGGATGAGGAACGCCGCGCATCCTGGAATCGGGCCCGGAAAGCGGCCGAAGAAAATGAGCCGGCCAGGGGCAGGGGACGGCCGCCCAAGGATGCCCCGGAACGGCCCGATAGCCAGAAGGCGACGAAGCTGAAGAACTCCCGTTATGCGCTCTGGAAGAACCCCGAGGACCTCACCGTGAAGCAAAAGGTGAAGCTCGATTGGATCGTTCAGATCGACCCGAGGCTGGGCCGCGCGTACTACCTCAAGGAGGGGCTGCGGACCATCTTCAGGCTGCCACATGCGGACGCGGTGGTGGCCCTGGACAAGTGGGTTTCTTGGGCCAGGCGCTGCCGGATTCCCGCGTTCGTGAAGCTGCAAAAGAGCATCGTCAAGCACCGCGAAGCCATCCTGGCATCGATCGAGCACGGATTGAGCAATGGGCGGATCGAATCCATGAATACCAAAATCAGGCTCATCACCCGGGTGGCCTTCGGATTCAAAGCTCCCGAAGCCCTCATCGGCCTGGCGATGCTCAGCCTCGGAGGCCGGAAACCGGTACTCCCGGGACGGGGATGACCCACGGAAGAGTCAGTAGAGCC
>NZ_BAABLK010000059.1:0-1401 GCF_039544305.1 Paeniglutamicibacter antarcticus | reverse complement strand
CGTGTTGACTCATCTAAAGTGCGCGCGAAATGGGGCGCATGCCTCATTTGAGAAGTGCACGCGAAATCTCTGGCGCATGACCGGGCACCTTGGTGTGCTGGAGGGATGGGTTATGGGTTGACATTGTCTGCGCGCCGAGAAATCACCAAGAAGGAAGCGACCGCCTACGCGAGGGCTTCGAAGAAGGCCAAAGGGGTGATCCTTGACCGGATCCAAGTCGAGATCGGTTGGTCCCGACAGAACGCCCGGCGGCAACTAAACAACGCGCTGAAACGCCACGGGAGGGCCTCAGCGGTGAAGCGCAAGCCCCGCTCACGGACCTACGGCTTTGACACCGTCAAGGTGCTGCAGCGAATCTGGCTGGTCGCTGACCGCCCGTGCGGCAAGTATCTGGCCACTGTCATGGCCACGACGTTGGACAATATGGAGGCCCACGCTGCTTCCGGGGCATTCGGCCCGGTACGCGGACGCTACACGCCCGTGGTGCGCGAGCAGCTGCTGGGTATCAGCCCGGCGACGATCGACAGGATTTTGAAGCCCTACAAAGCCCAGCTGCAACCCGACGGGATCTCCACCACCCACTCAACGAAGAACCAATACCGCCAAGCGATTCCCATCATGACTCGCATCCCGGCCATCGATCGGCAACCGGGGTTGGTGGCCATCGACACCGTCGCGCACTGCGGACTCACCGCCAAGGGCGAATACGCCTTCACCCTCACCGTCACCGACACCTTCACCGGATGGACGGCGAACCGCTCGGTGAAGAACAAAGCCTCGAAGTGGATCGTTCTGGCCCTGGAAGAGATACGTGCAGAGTTTCCCTTTCCGATCGATCACGCCCATACGGACAATGGGTCTGAATTTCTCAACTATGCGGTCACCACGTGGGCCAATGCACACGATATCCAGATGACCCGCTCCAGGCCCCACCATTCGAACGATAATCCTTTTGTCGAGCAGAAAAACGGTGACATCGTGCGGCGTAATGCCTTCAACTACCGCTACGACACCCCGACGGAGCTGGCCCTGCTGCATCGTTTGTGGCCGCTGGTGAACCTGCGTAAGAACCTGTTCCTACCTACGATGAAAGCCACCGGCTACCGGCTTAGCGCCACCGGCCGGCACGTCCGGGATTACGATGCCCCGCGCATCCCGGCGGACCGCGTCAAGGACACCGGGATCATGCTGCCAACCGAACGCCAACGTTTGGAAGAGAGCTATGCAGGGACGGACTTGGCGCAAATGACCAAGGAAATCAATGGCATCCAACAAGAACTCATACGGCTAGCCGCCCTGAAAACCCAGTCCCAGACTCGAATCGCATGACCCGATTTCGCGTGCATTTTTGGTGAGGCATGCGGTAGTCATTTGGCGTGCACCTTGACATGAGGCACTACG
>NZ_BAABLK010000058.1:0-1297 GCF_039544305.1 Paeniglutamicibacter antarcticus | reverse complement strand
GCTTCAAGCAGCATCGACTTGCCGGTCCCGGCCGGTCCGCACGCAATCAAGTTCTCCTTGCGCCGCACCCATTCCAAGGTGCGCAAATAGTCGCTGGTCGCTGCGGGGATACTAGAAATTGATGCGTCCCATGCCTCGAACGTCTTCCCGGAAGGGAACCCAGCACGTTTGCGGCGGGTGTCGAGCATGGACTTGTTTCTCCCGGAGGCTTCGGCTTCCAGCAGGACCCGCACCGCCTCGGCGGGATCCCAGCGTTGAGCCTTGGCCGTGGTCAGGAGCTCCTCAGCGATCTGGCGGGCGTGGGGCATCCGATTGGTGCGCATCAGTTCAATGACAGTGCTGATCGTATGGTCTTGCACGATTCCCGGGGCCGGGGCGCCGGTGGTGTTAGTTTGCATCGCTGTCCTCCTGCGTTTCTGCGGTGTCCTCGTCGGTGGCTTGCTCATCGGTGGTGCCGAATCCCGCCCAGGCACCGGTGCCCTGGGCCAGGATCTGGTTCGGATCCAGGACGATGCGGGTCTCGCTCAGGTAGCCGGGGGCCCGGTTGGTTTCAATGATCGACAGCAGGTCTTCATGGGTGAATCGGTGGTGCACCGCAGCACCGCCGAGCCCGTGGTCGACGCTGGTGACACCCAGCAATTTGGCGAGCTCCACCGCGGCGGCCATCTTCATCCGGATCTTCCCGACCCCGGCTGCCGTGGCTTCCTTCAGCCAAAGCTTCGCGCCCTCGCCGATGTCCAGGAACGCTAGGTCGGCATCGTTTTTTGCTTTCGGTTCCCGCTCCAGGGACCCGGCCGGACGCGGCGGGAAGTGCGCGTCAATCACCGACGGAACCCCGGGCCGGGTGCGTGGGTGCCGGGCGACCTCCGCGGGCCCGGACGCTGCGACGTGCACGATCACAATCTCGTCGTTTCCGCTCTGCCGTACCCAGACGCTTTGGCCCATCAACTGGTACGGAACCGAGTATCGGGACTTCTCGAAGCTCACCATCGGCGTGTTCGGCGGGACCACCCGCCCATGGCCCAATGCCAAGGCAAAGGGCTCCTCCGGGACTCGGTGCAATGCGGCCCGTTCGGTATTCTCCAAGATCTGCGAGGGGATCTCGAGTGTCACCGAATGCACCCGGTTGTTGACCTTCTCCATGAAAGCTGTGCAGGCGGCCTCGACCTGCGCGAACGTGTCATAGGTGGGCAGCAGGTTCGCGTCGGTGGGGACCATGTCGGCCTTGGCCAGGTGCACCGTTTTCTCCACGCCGCCCTTGGTGGCCGGGTCTGCCGGCTGGCAGGTGTGGATGACA
>NZ_BAABLK010000057.1:0-1260 GCF_039544305.1 Paeniglutamicibacter antarcticus | reverse complement strand
TAAGCAGCATCTCCGAGCTTGAGCGACTCAAGACCCTGCACAACGGAACCAAGCAGCAGCTGACCTTCTCGGACGCAGAGTTCGAACGCCGCCTGAGCGGACTGCGCAAGATCATGGCAGCCAAGGAGCTCGACGCCGTCATCCTGACCAGCTACCACGGCATCAAGTACTACTCCGACTTCCTTTACACCACCTTCGGGCGCAACTACGCACTGGTGGTCACCGCCGACAGCTCGACCACCATCACCGCGAACATCGACGCCGGCATGCCATGGCGCACCAGCTACGGCGACAACATCGTGTACACCGATTGGAAGCGGGATAACTTCTACTACGGGCTGCAGGAAGCGTTGAAGCGCAATGGAGTGAAGGCAAAGCGCATCGGTGTCGAGGACGATGCCCTGCCGCTGATGACCCGCCAGGCCATTGGTGCCACTTTCGAGGGTGCAACCCTGGTCGATGTCTCGCAGGAAGCCATGCGCCAGCGCATGATCAAGTCCGCCGAGGAAATCGAGGTCATCAAGCACGGTGCACGCATCGGCGACTTGGGCGGCGAAGCCATCAAGGCGGCCATCCGCGAAGGCATCACCGAGTACGAGGTTGCGTTGATCGGCACCGAAGCCATGGTGCACGAGATCGCCAAGACCTTCCCGCACCGCGAAGTGCGCGACACCTGGGTCTGGTTCCAGTCGGGCATCAACACCGACGGTGCCCACAACTGGGCCACCACCCGCAAGCTGCAGCGCGGGGATATCCTCTCGCTGAATTGCTTCCCGATGACCTCGGGCTACTACACCGCGCTGGAGCGCACCTTGTTCCTCGGTGAGCCGGACGAGCGCTCGCTGCAGGTGTGGAATGCGAACGTTGAGGTGCACAAGCGCGGTTTGGAACTGATCAAGCCCGGTGCAGTCTGCAAGGATATCGCCGCCGAGCTCAACGAGATCTTCATTGGCCACGGCCTGCTGCCCAACCGCACCTTCGGCTACGGCCACTCCTTCGGTGTGCTCTCGCACTATTACGGCCGTGAGGCGGGCCTGGAACTGCGTGAGGACATCGACACGGTGCTGGAGCCTGGCATGGTTGTCTCCATGGAACCGATGGTCACCGTTCTTGACGGTGAGCCCGGTGCCGGCGGGTACCGCGAGCACGACATCCTGGTCATCGGAGAGGACGGCGGCGTAGAGAACATCACGAAGTTTGGCTTCGGTCCGGAAAACAACATCATCGATGCCTAGCACCTAGCTGGCATGATGGGTTGGG
>NZ_BAABLK010000056.1:0-1227 GCF_039544305.1 Paeniglutamicibacter antarcticus | reverse complement strand
CCCAAGCATTCTTGGCGTGCCGCAATATCCTCACCGAACTCGGCGGGAAGAAAACCTCGTTGGAGGAAACCTGCCAAGAAATGCTGAATATCAATGGCTACCCGACCTACACCTCGCTCAAGCGGGTGATGGCGACCCTGACCGCGGCGAAGGACCAGAAAGTTACGGCGGCTCCGGCCGCGCAGAACGTGAAGGACCTCTCCGGGGTCCAGAACCTTTCCGGTGCATTCGTGCGAGATGCCGAGCATTACAAGGGTTGGGGTGGTACGGATGCTTAGCAGTGAAGATCATCAGAAGATCAAGGAACTTCGCCTCACGGTGTTTGCCGACAGGTTCCTTGAACTGGTCAACGACGAAGTCAATGACAAGATGCTGCCCGAGGAAGTGTTCATGCAGGCGGTGAACCATGCCTTGGATACTCGCCGGTCGACCAAGGTCGACAAACTTATCAAGCAAGCCCAGTTCCCCTTGCCCGGAGCCTCGATTGCTGAGCTGCATTATCTTCCGGGACGCAAGATCGATGAAGCACGGATGAAACGCTACGCGACGCATCAGTGGCGGGCTGATCCAACGAACTTGTTGATCATCTCCCCGACCGGTGGAGGCAAGACCTATATTGCGTGCGCGATTGGTATTGCAGCCTGCCATACCGAGCACTCCGTGTTTTATACGCGAATGGACGCGCTGGCCCGGAAACTGCTCATCGCACGCAGTGACAGCAAAGTCCACGATGACCTCTTGACGAAGCTTCGAGAGGCGGACCTCTTGATCCTTGATGACTTTTTGACGGTCGGCATCGATCAGAACATTGCCAGTGATCTCTTCGGGGTTCTCGCTGACCGGGAGCACCGCTCACCAACGGTGATTGTCAGCCAGACTGATCCCGCGTATTGGGTGCAGGTACTACCGGATCGCGTGGCCGGGGATTCGATCGTGAACCGGCTGGCGAACAACACCAGGTGGCTCCTGCTCGGCGACACCGACATGCGCAAGCTCAAACATGAAAAGGCCCGGGACTCAGCTGAATTCTGGGAATAGGGTGCAGTCCGATCCTGAGCAGCTAATTCCCGAGCCTTCCCCCTAAATTGTATTGGCCAGGAATCCATGGAGGGTTCCTGGCCAATATGACAACGACAGAACGCAGTACCGTCTGCCCAGAATCTCAGTACCAACTACACAGATGGGCCCGTACCAATTCGTCAGAACAGCGGTACCTTCAGACGCTAT
>NZ_BAABLK010000055.1:0-1075 GCF_039544305.1 Paeniglutamicibacter antarcticus | reverse complement strand
GCGGAACTTGTCAAATCAAATGAGACATAGTCATAGTAGTTAATGAACCGATAATGCGGCCCGTTTCGCGGGATCGTTGATCGCAGCCTTGAGCGGCAACGGTGGCGCCGACGGACGCCGAGAAAACCGTTCAGGATGCGCAAGATAAGCCCGATCCAAGGTGATCTGGCGTTGCTCACGCACCGCTCCAGCGGTGCCATAGTGCACGCTGGCCGGGGTGTGATACCCAATCCCCGAGTGCCGATGCTCATGGTTGTAATAGGCCATAAACCCCTCCATCCAGGCCCTGGCCTCATTCACGGACGCGAAGCGTTCAGGGTAGTCAGAGATGTATTTCATTGTTTTGAACTGAGCCTCCGAAAACGGGTTGTCATTACTTGTATGGGGTCTGGAATGGGACCGAGTGATGTCCATATCCACCAACATCGAGGCCAAGGCCTTGGACGTCATGGCCGCACCGCCATCGGCATGCAAGTACCCCGGTGGATGCCCACCGGTATCAGCAACGATCTCCTGCACGAGATCGGCAGCGAGCTGCCCATCCTCAATACGTTCGATACGCCAACCCACCACGTAGCGGGAGAAGATATCGAGCACTACATAGGCGTGGTACCAGATTCCCTTCGCCGGTCCCCGCATTTTGGTGATATCCCACGACCACGCATCCAGTGGTTTTGTGGCCATCAGCTCGGGGATCTTCCGCGGTGGGTGGGTGGCTTGCCGACGTCGTTCCCCACCCATTTTCGCCTCCGCCAACACCCGATACATCGTGCGCTCAGAACACCAATAGCGTCCCTCGTCCAGTTCACGGACATAGACTTGGGTCGGTGAGAGATTGGCATAGTCCAGCCGGTTGAGCACCTCCAGGACCTGGGCCCGTTCGGCCACTGTTAGCTCCGCGGGATGCTGTGCCTTGGGCCAGGGACCAAGTATCCGCGGCTTCGGGTTGGCTTGGCGGTGATGGGTGGCCCGGGGCCGACCTACCAGCTTGCAGGCCCTGACCAGTCCGATGTGTTCTCTGAGCTCCGTTACGGTTTGTGCCTGCCATGATTGGTAGCCGGCTCCGGTGAGGTGG
>NZ_BAABLK010000054.1:0-894 GCF_039544305.1 Paeniglutamicibacter antarcticus | reverse complement strand
TGCTAAATAGCGTCTGAAGGTACTCATGTTCCGGCTTGTTGGTACTTCCGTTCTGCTCACACGGTACCGCTCGAGCACTTTTCATGATCATCTGATTTGATCGCCACACAACACGGTGCGGCGAGCCGATCAGAGGAGAAATACCTTGGTGGATTATCAGACCATCATGTCGATGGTGTTCAAAAACCGTACCTATGAGGAAATCACTGCGTCGGTGGGTTGTTCACGTCGTGATGTCTCGGCAGTGAAGAAAGCCATTGCCACCGCCGGCATCACTGCCGAGCGCTTTGCTTCCATGACCGCAGCAGATGTTGAGCAGCTTTTCCCGGACGGCCGCAAAGCCGTCTCCCAGGACTACGCCGACCCACATTTCACTCAGGTCATCGAGGCGATGAAGCACAACCGGTTCTTCACGTTGCAGCAAGGCTGGGTCAAATACCTGGGCGGGCCCGGTGAGCGCAAGAAATACAGTTACTCGCAGTACTGCGAGCTGTTCAACCGGTTTGCCGCTGCCACCGACGTTGTTGCTACGCTGCAGCACGAGCCGGGCAAGGCGATGTTCGTTGATTGGGTCGGACCCACCCTGCCGGTGGTGGACACCGTCACCGGGGAAGTGAGCAAAGCGTACTTCTTTGTTGCTTCGCTTCCATACTCCGGGTTGGTGTTCTGCCAGGCGTTCAGCAACATGAAGCAGGAGGCCTGGAACCAAGCGCACGTCAACGCGTTGACGTTCATCGGTGGAGTTCCCCAGCTGATCGTCCCCGACAATGCTCGCACCGCCACGCATCGACGCACCCGGTCAGATCATGAGGTGGTGGTGACCAAGTCTTACCGTCAACTCGCCGAGCATTACCAAACAGCCATCGTGCCAGCGAGATCCAATAGGCCACGTGA
>NZ_BAABLK010000053.1:0-891 GCF_039544305.1 Paeniglutamicibacter antarcticus | reverse complement strand
ACGGCTTTCTTGAACGCGTCATTGCGCAACCTCACCTTCTCCAGTTGCCCCGACTCAAGGTAGTCAGTAAGACCAGGTCGCAACAACCAAATATCCCCTTGAGGAGGAAGGTAAAACATCCCAAACGACCGATGGGCCTCATCATCACTCCATACCGGAACAACCACCAGAGCCGCTCCGGTATCAATGTTGATCCATTGGGCCCGCGGCATCGGTTGCTCATGGACTTCAGGATCCAAAAACGGTGCAGTTCCTGCACCCCAACGTTCCTCGAAACGTTCATGGAAAATGGGCAGCAACGGCGAATCGTAGCGACGCCAAGCGCTCATCCTGAAGCACCTCCTAGCTAGCCGGCTTCCACCACAGAGGGGAAACCTGGATGGGTGGGGTATCTTGGGCCAAAAGCCTTGGTGCGTGGTAGCGCACCGGCATGTGATGGGACTGCAATCGATCACCTGGTGGGTGATCGGATGGCGATTGTTGGGGTGGCGGTGACGTAGTCTTGCCGGGACGTTCATTCTCAGCGCCGGTGGATGGACGTAATAATGCTTCGTAGGCTTCCATCACCCGGGCCAATGCCCTATCGGCGCTCTTGCGAGAAGCCGGGGAGAATGCTTCGGCAGACATGGTGTCTGGGTGGTAGCGGCGAACACCGGACCTGTAAGCCCGGGCGATCTCACGCCGCGTGGCCCCAACGTTCAGACCCAACACCAAGTATGGATCTGCAGGTTCGGCCACGTTCCCACCTCCTTCGATAACTCTTTCGATAGCCTTTGGGTTTAATCACCCATATGAGTGGTGAGGGGTGCCGGTGGGTCCCGGGGACTACTAGGGCCCAGAACTCACCGGCTCCAAAGAAACCGCTGGAGAGAACCGATCTTGTGGCGTTTT
>NZ_BAABLK010000052.1:0-844 GCF_039544305.1 Paeniglutamicibacter antarcticus | reverse complement strand
GTGGTGCCGGGGGTGGGTCGTGTCGAGGCGGAAGGAGGGGGAAGTTTGTCCGAACGCGGGTTGGAGAAGGCTTCACCGAAGGAGAGGATCGTTTCGGAATCGATCGGGTCACACCGCAACAGGAACTCATCGCAGCCCTCACGGAAGCCCTTGTAGAACAGTCCGCGCTTGGCGCGGATTTGTTCATCGGTGATCGGTGCCCCGTTCTGGCTCAGGAATGCTCCCCAGTGGGCCAGCGCCTGGTGTGAGTGGCGTGGTTCGTTGGTGCGGGCCTCGTGGACCAGGGATTCCTCGATGGCGGTGAACAGGTTCGCCGCGTCCGGGCGGCCCGCCACTTGGGGTTGCATTGATTCGAGCCGTCCGGCCAGTTGGGCCAGCGTTCCCACATCCGCAGTGCCGTCGGCTGCGGCTTCGGCCAACACGGGGAACACCGGTGCCGGGTTCAGGGTATCTGGTGTGTCCGTGCCCAGAGGCTTGCTGCCCGCATTCCCGGGGTCGGGGGTGGGGGCGATGAGCAACCGGGCGCCGGTGAGGCGGCGGCGGGCCTCGGTGGAGGAAATATGGAGGTGTGCTTGGAGGTAGGAGGCGGTGTTGCGGTGCGGTGCCATCCCGGTGCACATCCGCTCGATGGGCACCGCGGTATTCCCGTCGGCCAGGGATTGCGGGGCTGCGGTCAGCTGGTCGATGGTGTTCGCGGTGCCTGGATCGAGGCGGTGGATGCCCACCGCGTCGGCTTGGAACACGGTGCGTATCTGTGCGAAGGCGAGCGATCGGGTGCCTTGTTCGAGTAAGCCCAGCACCAATGCGCCCGAGGCTGCATCCAAGGATGAGGGGCCCAAGGCAT
>NZ_BAABLK010000051.1:0-834 GCF_039544305.1 Paeniglutamicibacter antarcticus | reverse complement strand
CTGCCGAACTCGGCATCTCTCTGACCGCCCTCAAACGCTGGATCAAGCTCTCTCGAGATGGCGAAAGTGATGACGGAAAGAAACCTAACCAGCCGGTGGACGCCACGAAATACAAGGCCTTGGAAGCCCGCCTGCATGAAGTGGAACGGGAAAACCTTTTCTTAAAAAAAGTTTCCGCGTTCTTCGCCAAGGAACAACGGTAGATGATATCTATCGCTTTGTTCAGCAGGAGGAGAACGCTGAGGAAAAAGTGGCTTGGATGTGCCGGCAACTCGATGTGCCCAGGTCCTCGTACTACCGCTGGCGCAACGCCACCGAATCGCTCACAACTATCCGCCACCGGGAGCTGACCGATCAAGTGAAGACTATGTTCGATTCTTCCGATGGGATCTTTGGCCACCGTATGGTGCATACAAAACTAGCCTCTGACGGCGTCGATGTCTCCGTGGGAACAGTAGCTACGATCATGGCTGAGAACGGTTGGGCGGCCAGGCGGATGCGCGCCTTCAAACGCACCACAATCCCCTCAGATCCGGACAAAGTGTTCAAGGATCTCATCGGCCGCGACTTCACCGCCGACACCCCTGGCACCCGCCTAGTCGGCGACATAACCTACCTGCGCACCGGCGAAGGCTGGCTGTATCTGGCCACCGTCATCGATCTATGCACCCGCATGATCGTCGGCTGGGCCATGGCCGATCATATGCGTGCTTCCCTGTGCGTCAGTGCCCTGGAAATGGCCAGAGACAGAGGTCATTTGCAAGCCAACGGAATTTTTCATTCCGACCATGGGACACAATATACGTCCCGCGAAATGGGGACATGGTGTACCGG
>NZ_BAABLK010000050.1:0-825 GCF_039544305.1 Paeniglutamicibacter antarcticus | reverse complement strand
GCCGATCTTTGGCTACAAGGGCCTGATCTTCGCGACCATCTCCATTGCGGCGCTGTCTATCTCGGTGTGGGCCCACCACATGTACGCCACCGGTTCGGTCATGCTTCCGTTCTTCGGATTCATGACCATGCTGATCGCCGTTCCAACGGGCGTGAAGTTCTTCAACTGGATCGGCACACTGTGGCGAGGTTCGATCACCTTCGAGACCCCGATGCTGTGGAGCATCGGCTTCCTGGTGACCTTCCTCTTCGGTGGGTTGACCGGGCTTATCCTCTCTGCCCCGCCGCTGGACTTCCACGTGACCGATACATATTTCGTGGTTGCGCACTTCCACTACGTGGTCTTTGGTACCGTCGTGTTCGCGATGTTCGCCGGCTTCTATTTCTGGTGGCCGAAGTGGACCGGCAAGATGCTCAATGAACGTCTTGGAAAGATCCACTTCTGGATGCTCTTTATCGGCTTCCACGGCACCTTCCTGATCCAGCACTGGTTGGGTGTCATGGGGATGCCGCGTCGTTATGCGGACTATATGCCTGAAGACGGGTTCACCACCATGAACCAGTTCTCGTCGATGTTCTCTTTCCTTCTGGGAGCCTCCATGATTCCGTTCTTCTGGAACCTCTGGATGACGCATCGCCACGGCAAGAAGGTGACGGTGGATGATCCGTGGGGCTTCGGCGCATCACTGGAGTGGGCAACTTCCTGCCCGCCGCCGCGGCATAACTTCCACTCGGTGCCTAGGATCCGTTCCGAGCGCCCTGCACTGGATCTGCACCATCCCGAGCTCAGTGCCCGCATAACACCGGAAGGTTCTGTAGCAACAAT
>NZ_BAABLK010000049.1:0-753 GCF_039544305.1 Paeniglutamicibacter antarcticus | reverse complement strand
TGGTGGGGTGTACCCGATGGTCCGCAACTCGGGATGCCAATAAAGGTTCCGCTCCGGATCCCCACGGGGTTCACCCGCCCGGGCAATCACATACGGGACCTTGCCGATGATTTTCAAGGTGAGCAACCCAGCATGCACCATCAAATGGTGATGTTGGCATGCAATGGAACCGTTATCGACGCTGGTCTTCCCACCCTCTGACCACGGCTTCACATGGTGAGCCTCGCAAGTCGCCGCCGAACGCCGGCAGCCCGGGATCACACACCCCCGGTCACGGATCGCCAGGGCCTTACGTTGGGCGGTAGTAAAACCGCGGACCTCCCGCCCCATATCCAGGACCTCCCCCACCGAACCCAGCACCGCGGGCAGAATGCCGCCATCGCACGCAAGCATGCGGATGCTCGCCGCGGAAACCGGACGCCCGTGGGCGGTGATCCCCGCATCTTCGCATTGACCCAACAACGCCCGGTATCCGATCAGCACCCCGACCTTCACCCGCTGACCACCGGACTCGCTGACCCCGGTACCGTTCAGTGCCCCACTGATCGCGGCAATGACCCCGTCCAGGAGTAACTGCGCGCCGGTACGTGATTCGATGGCATCCACCAACACCCCGGTACCTCCAGCCCCGCCGGTGGACCATTCACTGACCGGGACCTGGGCCGGGTCGGTCTCCGGGGATAGCGCCCACCGCGGTGCCGGGGCACCAGCCGGGGAGATACCGCCTATGGTGCCGGGAGCGTCGGGGATGGG
>NZ_BAABLK010000048.1:0-726 GCF_039544305.1 Paeniglutamicibacter antarcticus | reverse complement strand
GGGTACCGCGAGCACGACATCCTGGTCATCGGAGAGGACGGCGGCGTAGAGAACATCACGAAGTTTGGCTTCGGTCCGGAAAACAACATCATCGATGCCTAGCACCTAGCTGGCATGATGGGTTGGGTGGAATGCGTACGTGCGTTCCACCCAACCCACACTGCATTAACGGCCAATTTGTATTGGCAGGTTGGTGACCCACTGGCAGGGGAAATGCCACCCCGCAAAGACGTCCGTCTTGCCTGAGGTGGTGGGCGTCCGCTTCTTGCCGTGGCTTGATAAAGAATGACAGCGATCGATGGCTCCCTGCCTCGTTGAAGGTTTACCCGGCGAGAACCTTAGTGAGCTGACACAACCAGCAATGAGGCAACAACCGGGAGACAGGTTCGCCGTCGAGACCGTCATGGCTGAAAGGTGTAAATGCGTCATCGGTATCGACTCGAGTGCTCATATTGTCGTCAGCACTTACACCTGAGACCAGGAAAGCTCTAGGGCCCGCGCAGCCACCGAGGTCGGGATAGACAGAGGGAGACAGTTTGGGAGCGGACTCAAGGCCGTCGGATATATCCTTCGTGATCTAGCGAGCTAGCTCGTGGGGTTTCGTTGTACCGGAACCCTGCTGAAACCTGAGTTTGCTGAATCGAGGGAGAAGCACTGAAGGCGAGGACCCATGTCGTGGCCTGCGCGACTTCTTGGATCGACTCGACTGCTGGAGATGCGTGTGCC
>NZ_BAABLK010000047.1:0-706 GCF_039544305.1 Paeniglutamicibacter antarcticus | reverse complement strand
GCCGTTCCGTTTCTTAGATGGGGGTACCGGGTAGTGGTGGTGCGGTGGATCTATAGGTATGCCCGGTGGGTGTGGTGATCACCAAGGTATGCCGGCCTCCGGTGTCCTCCACGTGTTCTTCCCATCCGGTTTGTTCCTTGGTTTGGTTGCAGGCCGAGCAGCGTGCTGCACCGTTGTTGATGCTGGTCGGTCCCCCGCGGCTGTATTGCATCACGTGGTCGAATTCCTTGACCGGTGCGTTGCAGTACGGGGTGCGGCAATATTGGTCCCGGACGTTGATCATGTCCTTCAGGGACTTGGGAAATTCGCGGGATCTGGAATCCATGGCTGTCAACGCCCCGGTGTCGGGGTGGGTGTAGAGGCGTTTGAGGGACACCAATGCGCGGTAGCGTTCCCGGTCTGCCGGTTCGGTGCCTCCGACCATGATCCGGGCCCAGGTCGAGGGGACGGTGCCGTAGCCCAGCAGGTGCGCCGGGTCGCTGCCGCCTTGGAACAAGGTCCGGTCGCTCATCACCAGGTAGAGCATGATCCCAACGCCCTGGCATGGGTTCTTGCCGGTGACCCGTTGGACCAGGATGTCTGCCATGAGCTGGGACAAGGTGCGGGGGTCCCCGCTGTTGCGTAGTCGCATGGATTCTTCGGTGAGGGCTTGGCGTACGGCCAGCCCGTCTTCGACCGGAAGCATCCCGGTGAGTTTCATCATGGA
>NZ_BAABLK010000046.1:0-669 GCF_039544305.1 Paeniglutamicibacter antarcticus | reverse complement strand
CGGATGCGGTTGGAGGTCGCGGTTCCCTGTTTGGCGAGGTCATCATCGAATCCGCAGAGCATCGAGAGCTCTGCGACCTGCTCTTCGGGGACCTCGACGGTGCGCAGGGTGTGGGGCATGGTGCGAGCGGCATCAGCAATAATATAGGCGTCTCGCGGATCGCTTTTGGCCTCGCCCGGATGCAAATCAGCGATGCGGCGCATCGCCAGACCGGGCAGGTAGGCAACCTGGATTCCAGCGGCTTGGGCGACCGCGACAGGCAGCGCGCCGATGGTGGCTGGCTGGTCCACCACAAAGAGCAGCCGTCCGTGCTTGGACAGGGACTTGATTAGGGATTTGAGCTTGGTCTCGTCTTGGGGCAGGGCCTTGTCCAGTAGTTTCTTCCCGGCCTTGTTCAGGGCTACTGCATGGTGGTTGGACTTGCCGACATCGACGCCGATAAAAACGTCGATGGTTTCGTGTTCGTTGATCATGGTGCACCTCATTCGTCAGGCCATCAACGGGTGGTGGCATCGGATGAAACAGTGCTGGCGCGTCCTTGTGGCTCCACGGCTCGGCATCCACGTTACGACCGACAATTGGACTGGTGCTGTCTTATCCGGATCCGGCCCCTATAAGCGATATCCCTGGTGCCTCTCGAATCTCGGTGACAGCACCCCCCGGATCATG
>NZ_BAABLK010000045.1:0-571 GCF_039544305.1 Paeniglutamicibacter antarcticus | reverse complement strand
CTGGAGAAGCCCGCATCGGTGCCCTGCTGCGCAAGTATGCACCCCGGGCGTGGAAGGGCTGGGCCAAGGACATCACCGCTGCCCTGGCTGCCCAAACCGTGGTGGTCTCGGGCACCGAAGCAGCTGGCATCGTCCTGCCCGAACTGGCCCGCATGCTCGCCCAGAGCCGCTCAGCCCGCGCCACTGTGCTCAAACGCGTGGAGGAGCTGGTCACGGACCACCCGCTGCATCTGATGCTTGATTCCATGCCAGGGGTCGGGATCCGCACCGAAGCGAGGATCCTTACCGAAGTCACCGGCAAGGACTTCGCCACCGCCGGGCATCTGGCCTCCTACGCGGGGCTGGCGCCGGTGACGTGGAGATCCGGGACCTCAATCCGGGGAGATCATTCTTCGCGCAAGGGCAACAAGATCCTCAAGCGTGCCCTGTTCCTCTCCGCTTTCGCCTCACTCAAATGCAAGGACCAGGTCTCGCGGACCTACTACGACCGCAAACGTGCTGAAGGCAAGAAACACAACCAAGCGGTCATCGCCCTGGCACGTCGACGCTGCAATGTCCTGTTCGCGATGCT
>NZ_BAABLK010000044.1:0-570 GCF_039544305.1 Paeniglutamicibacter antarcticus | reverse complement strand
TGCTCGAGGCCGGTCTGAGGCGATACAAGGACCCGCAGAAGGTCAAGGGCATCATCGGACGCGGCACCGACATCGCCGATCAGTACCTGCAGGTCCGGTTGGGCGGAGACATGGCGCTGCTGCAGGCCGTTACCAAGCGGATCCTGGATGCCGAAGACGCCAACCCGGGAACCGTGCTGGATCAAGAGTTCATCGATACGTACTGCGAGGGCATCGATGAGCTCAAGGCGCACCTGGCCCGGTTGGATGAGGATGCGGTGCTTGAATCCACTGGCCTGCGTATCGAGGAGATCGATGAACTGGCTGATCGTTACATGAAGTCCGAACGGGTCATTATCACCTGGGCCATGGGCCTGACCCAGCAGAAAAAGGGTGTGGCGGCCATCAAGGAAATCGTCAATCTGCTGCTGCTGCGCGGGAACATCGGCAAGCCCGGCGCCGGGGCCTCCCCCATCCGCGGACACTCCAACGTCCAGGGGGATCGCACCATGGGTATCTGGGAGCAGATGCCCCCAGCGTTCCTGGACGCGATCGAGAACGAGTTCGGTTTCGATCCTCCGCGCGAGCACG
>NZ_BAABLK010000043.1:0-561 GCF_039544305.1 Paeniglutamicibacter antarcticus | reverse complement strand
GACAAGGCCCATGTCGAGCGGATGGTGCAGGCCGTGGAGAGCCGCGTCATCGGTTACCTCGCCAACGAGACTTGGACTTCGTTCGAGGAACTCAACGAGACGGTGCAGGAACGGCTGCTTGATCTCAACGAGCAATTGCGCCGGGTCAACGGGAGCACCCGGCGGGAAGTCTTTGACGCCGAGGAAGCCGCATTGCTGCAGCCCTTGCCGGATCAGCCCTATGAATCGGTGGAATATAAGCAGTTGAAGGTCGCCCGGAACTATCACGTCACCAGCGACTACCAGCACTACTCCGTCCCGTACGCGCTGGCCGGGAAGATCCTGTCGGTGAGGATCACCGCAACCACCGTGAGTATCTTTGACGGGCAAACCAAGGTTTGCGAGCATCCACGCAAGATCGGGCGCCGAGGACAATACTCCTCGGAGCTCTCCCATGGGCCGAAGCATCATCAGCAGGTCCAGGGTTTGTGGACCCGGGACTGGTTTTTGAACCGTGCCCGAAACTTCGGCCCGGCTACCGTGGCGGTCATGACCCAGGTCCTGGATCGCAGCACGATAGAG
>NZ_BAABLK010000042.1:0-560 GCF_039544305.1 Paeniglutamicibacter antarcticus | reverse complement strand
CGTTTGGGATGTTTTACCTTCCTCCTCAAGGGGATATTTGGTTGTTGCGACCTGGTCTTACTGACTACCTTGAGTCGGGGCAACTGGAGAAGGTGAGGTTGCGCAATGACGCGTTCAAGAAAGCCGTAGAGCACGCTAAAGCCTTCATCAACGGGGCTCCCTCAACGAGCTGATTTTTCTGCCGAGAACTAAGAAATCCTCGCGTTGCATTTGACGTATCAGTGAATCCTTTATGGGCGTCGTGCGGTTTATTCCTCACGGGCGGGTGGCGTCTTGTGGTGAAGCGTTTGAGTTACCCGTGTGAGACTTTGTCCCGGGCCGGGTATACGCGAATCTATGCACTGTGGAAGATAAACGTATTTGACTGTCAGTTTCTTGATGCTTAGGTGTTGCGTTGAGGGATCGGCTTATCAGACACGGGCTGGGGAACAGGCTGGGGGTGTGAAGGCGAAGGTTTGATAATGGATCCAACCTTCTTGAGCGCCTTCGCCCACAGCGCTACCTGCTCTCTTCGCTGTTGCCAGGAATCACCACTCCATGGGTCCTTGCCTGCAGGTAAT
>NZ_BAABLK010000041.1:0-558 GCF_039544305.1 Paeniglutamicibacter antarcticus | reverse complement strand
GATCGATGCGGGAATGAGCGTGTCTTGGTTGAGCATGGAGGACCTTGGGTCTTTGGTGCGCCGGCACCGGATCGATGACAGCGTGAACAAGGCCATCGCCAAGGTGACTGGCTCCGATTTGATCTGCATCGACGATATCGGGCTTTTACCTGTCTCGGACGACGCTGCCGAGGGGTTCTATCGGATCGTGGATGCCGCCTACGAGAAGCGTTCTTTGGCCATCAGTTCCAATATTCACCCGGCGGGCTTTGACCAGCTGATGCCCAAGACCCTGGCCACTGCCACCGTGGATCGGTTGCTGCATCACGCACACGTCTGTCAGACAAGCGGTGAATCGATCCGGTTGCTCCAGGCCCAATCCGGGAAGGGGATCATGCCGATGGGCTAGCTACCTGCACAAGGTTCGGGGCGCCGGTGGCCATCAGCGCGGCGTCCCGTTCGGCTGGTCAATTCCGTTGCCGCCAGTGGTCAATTCGTATTGCCGCTGGTGGTCAAGGGGCTGCCGCCACTGGTCATTTTCGTTGGCCGCCGATGGGCAATTTCAAACTGCCATTGACA
>NZ_BAABLK010000040.1:0-548 GCF_039544305.1 Paeniglutamicibacter antarcticus | reverse complement strand
GTCCGCGACGGACTCGCCGCCCTGGACATGAGCGGCACCGCCAAGGAACACCACGAGAAGATCGCGTTGACCGAGGAAATCAAGGGCGCCGCCAGTGGCGCCCAAGTCATGTCCGCAACCATGCTCGAAGCCGAAGTCATCACCCAACGCACCGAAGCCGGTGCCCGCATGAACAACCCCGCCTTCGGCGTCGGAGCACAAATCGCCCTGGCGCGGCGTGAATCCCCCGAGCGAGGCCGCTCCTTCCTGGCCTTCTCCCGCCGCCTGCTGGCCAACCTGCAATTCACCCTCGCCGCCCTGGTAGCCGGAAAGATCAGCGAAGCCCACGCACGGATCATCGATCGGGAAACCGAACACCTGAACCAGGAACACCGCCAGGAAGTGGACCGCAACCTGCTGAAAAACCCCGACGCTTTCAAGGGCCTATGCCAGCAAGCGGTCACCGACCGGGTCCGGACCCTGACCTACCACTACGACAGCTCCGACGCACTGACCCGCTTGGAAGAAGCCAAGGCACGACGCCACGCAGCGGTGTTCCCGGCCCGCGA
>NZ_BAABLK010000039.1:0-539 GCF_039544305.1 Paeniglutamicibacter antarcticus | reverse complement strand
GCCGTCGCCGATGGAAGCAACACCCCGGTGTCCAAGCATGTGGTCATCAGGTTGGAGCCGGCGCGTGTCGCACAAACCGCCGGCACTGCGGCCACTATCTGATTCAAGGGGCAGACCGCGGGGTCGGTCGTTCGTCAAGGACAAGCACCCGACCCCGCCTCTGCGCTACTGCCCGGTCTCGGCCCAGCCGCCGCTGTCCTTGCCGGCCTCACTGCCTTCTTCACACAGCTTCCTGACCTTCCCCACAGCGGTCTTGACCGCCTCCTGTGGATCAACGTGCCCGCTGGTGGCAGCCAGGGCCGCGGCGTAGCCGGCATAGAACGTGCTGATGGGTCCCGAGGACGGGCTCACCGACTGAGATGATTCCTGCGCCAACCTGAGGATCAGGTCATTCTCTTCCTTCAGATCCAGAATCTGCAGGGCTTGCGTGAGCCGGTTGCTCCAATACTCCAGGGTCCGCTTCTCATCATTGTTCTCAGTCATGGTTACTCCTTGGGTTTCGTTGGGGATCTCAACTCGTCTGGGCGGGGGCCTACGGG
>NZ_BAABLK010000038.1:0-528 GCF_039544305.1 Paeniglutamicibacter antarcticus | reverse complement strand
CTTCAGGGATTGCGCGACGGGATCCTGACCAAGGCGCAGACCCGGGTGATAGTCAGCGGCATCCGCCACCTGCGGACGGAAAACCGCAAGATGATCGATGAGTTGCTCTGGGAGGAACCGCACAAGTGCTTCGAGGCCGGGGACGCACTACTGCGTGACGCCGTCGCCTATTGGGCGTTGATCCTGGAACCGGCAACCGAGGAAGACCTTGAAGCCAAGGCCATGAAGAACCGGTACGTCGGTGCCTATCAGGTCAATGCGCACAGCGTGAAGATCTCCGGAATGCTCCCCTTGGAACAAGGCATCCCCTTCATGCAGGTGTTGGCCCGGGAAATCGAGCATTCCATGTCCAACGGGGACTCCCGCAGCCAGAACCAGGTGGCCGCCGACACGGTCTTTGAATCGATCACCGGCATCAAGGCCGGCGGCAGCATCCCGGTGGCCCTGTGTCTGGTGATGGCGCAGAAGACCTTCACCGCCGGTGGCGGTGAGCCGGTGTTGGTTCCCGGCTACGGGCACCTCAGTGCT